>PLLD01000059.1 GCA_003141205.1 Gemmatimonadota bacterium | reverse complement strand
GGGTGGGGCCCGCGGGAATGCGGGGCAGGCACGCGCGGTGGTAGCCGGGCACGGCGGCTTCGCGGCGGGGATCGTCTCCGCCGTCGACCAGATCACGGGCCGCGGGGAGATCTTCATTTCGGTCGCGACGAAGGAGCTGGGCGGCGACGCCATCGTCGAGGCGCTCCGGGCCGCCGTCATCCGGGCCGGCGCGAGCGTCGTGTTCACCGATCTCCCGGCGGGGAGCTGCACGATCGCCGCACGCCGCGTGCAGCGGGAGCGCCCCGACCTGATCGTCGTGACCGGGGCGAACGTTCCGGCGCTGCTCGATTTCGTGTTTCAATCCAATCTCACGGCGACCGATGCGGCGGTGCGCGCGGCGGAGAAGGGACGGACCGCGCTGACCGTAGTGGGCCGGCGTGCCGATTAGACTCTTTCGGATCGACGACCGGTTGATCCACGGTCAGGTCGTCGTCGGGTGGGCGCAGGCGCTCGGGCTGCAGCTCATCGTTCTCGTCGACGATGCGGTGGCCGAAGCGGACTGGGAACGAGAGCTGTACGCGGTGGCCGTGCCCCGCGGGATCGAGCTCCGATTCGAGACGGTGGCGGGCGCCGTGGCGCATTTCGCGGACTACGGCCGGGTCGCGCGCGAGGGGATGCTGGTGACGCGCGACGTCGCGACGATGGGCGCCCTGCAAAGTCAGATCGCCGGGATCGCGGCGGTGCACATTGGCGGGCTGCACTACGGCCTGGGCCGCGCGCAGAAGCTGCGCTACGTCTTCCTCGATGCCGATGACGAGACGCGCCTGCGCGCGCTCGCCGCGCACGGCGTGGCCGTCACGGCCCAGGATCTCCCGACAGCGCGCGCGGTCGCGCTGGAGGATATTCTGGATGGGCGGGGTGGCGAATGATCGCCGCCCTCGTGGGTGTGACCCTTCTCGGTGCGATCTGCGGTCTCGATGTCGTCTCGTTCCCCCAGGCGATGGTGTCGCGCCCGATCGTGGCGGCGACGGCGGGCGCAGCGCTCGCCGGCCGTCCGCTCGACGGTCTCGTGCTCGGCGCGATCCTCGAGCTCATCGCCCTCGACACCCTCCCCTTCGGCGCGTCGCGATACCCGGAGTGGGGCTCGGCGGCAGCGGTCGGCGGCGCGCTGGTCGGCCAAATCCCGCACGGCTCCCGGGGCGCGACGGCGGCGTGCCTGCTCGCCGCCCTCGTGACTGCCGCGTTCAGCCAGTGGTCGATGACCGCGCTCCGCCGCGCCAACGCGGCGCGCACCCGTGCGATCCTGCCGCAGCTCGAGGCGGGCTCGAGCTCGGCCCTGGTCGGGCTGCAGCTCCGCGGGCTCACCGCCGATTTCCTGCGGGCCGGGGCGCTCTCGGCCGTGGCCTTCGTGGTGCTGCATCCGCTGGTCCTCGGCATTACCGCGACGTGGAACGTCACGGGCCGGATGTCGCACGCCGTCGTCGTCGGGGTGGCGGGGATGCTGGCCGTCGGTGCCGCGTGGAACGCCTTTCACACGACGCGCGGGGCCGGGTGGATGTTCGCGCTGGGTCTCGCCGCCGGCCTTGCGATGGTGGTCATCCGATGACGACGGTACCGACCCCCGATGGGATCGTCGTCGTCGGTCCCGCGCCCGAGCTGCCGCGGGCCACGTGGATCGCGATGTTTCTCCGTCTGCTCGCGATCCAGGGATCCTGGAATTACGAGCTCCTCATGGGGACGGGCATCGGGTTCTGCACGGAGCCCGCCCTGCGTCTGCTGCCGGAGGGTCCCACGGGGGCGCCGTACCGCGAGGCGCTCGCGCGCGAGTCCCGCTATTTCAACGCGCATCCCTATCTGGCCGCGCTCGCGGTGGGCGCGCTCTCCCGCGCGGAGCTCGATCGTGTCCAGCCGGCGACGATCGAGCGCTTCCGCATCGCCCTCTGCGGCCCGCTTGGCAGCATCGGCGACCGGATGGTCTGGGCCGGGTGGCTGCCCTGCTGCTCGCTGCTCGCCCTGGCCCTGTTCGGTCTCGGCTGTCGTCCGCTCGTGGTCGTCGGGACATTTCTCGTGGTCTATAATGCGGGTCATCTGGCGCTGCGTGCGTGGGGGCTGCGCGCGGGCTATCGTGCGGGGCTCCGTCTCGCGGGCACGCTCGGGATGCCCTTTTTCCGGCGGGGACCCGAGGTCCTGGCGCGCACGGGGGCGCTCCTGGCGGGGATCGCGCTGCCCCTCGCCCTGGCGCGCGTGATCGGCCCGGGGCGACGCGAGCCCCTGATCGTGGGAGGAGTGCTCATCGTGACGGTCGCGGGAGCGATCGTCCTCACGCGGCGGCGCGGAGTCGTCGAGGGGTGGCAGCTCGCCCTCGCGATTCTGGCCGCCTACGTCCTGTACGCGGTGCTCGCACATGGCTGAACGGAATGTGACGATCGTCAACAAGGATGGGCTGCACGCGCGCCCGGCGGCGGAGATCGTGAAGACCGCGGCGCGCTTCGCCAGCGACATCGTGCTCGTCCGCGACGATCTGGAGGTGAATGGCAAGAGCATCATGGGGGTCATGATGTTGGCGGCCGAGTGCGGGTCGACCGTCACGCTGCGCGCGAGCGGCGCGGACGAGACGGCGGCGGTCGACGCCATCGCCGCCCTGATCGCCTCCAAGTTCGGAGAGGCGTGATGCCGTCGCGCCGGAAGGGACGCACGCCGGTGGGGCGCACGCCGGTGGGGCGCACGCCGGGGCAGCGCACCCTGACGGGGGAGCCGGCAGGACCCGGGATCGTCGTGGGGCCGGTGTACGTCATGCGCTGGGAGGTGCCCGAGGTCCGGCACCGCATCATCGATGACGACGAGGTCCCCGACGAGATCGCCCGGTTGCACGAGGCGTTCGCGCACGCGCGCGAGCGCCTGGGCCACGTGCGCGCGCGCACCGAGGAGCACGCCGGCCCCGAGGAGGCCCGTATCTTCGACGCGCAGATCCTCCTCCTGGAGGACGAATCGCTGCGCACGGAGGTCGAGTCGCACATCCGGCAGAACTTTGCGGCGGAGAAGGCGTTCGACCTGGTGATGCTGGAGCATCGCCAGCACTTCGCCCGGCAGACGCACGCGAAGATGCGCGAGCGCGTGAACGACCTGACCGACGTGCAAATCCGGATCCTCTCGCTGCTGCTCGGCCTGCCGGACCACGATCCGGTGGACGTGCCCAAGGGGGCGAACGCGATCCTCGTCACGCACGAGCTCACTCCGAGCCTCATCGTGCAGCTCGACCGCGACGCGATCGTCGGGATCGCGACCGACTCCGGGACGCGCACGTCGCACGTCGCGATTCTCGCGCGGTCGCTCGGACTGCCGGCCGTGCTGGGGCTGCGCGATGCGACCGCGCGGCTCGTGGGAGGGGAGCGCGTGGTCCTCGACGGGACGCTGGGCGTGCTGGTCATCGGCCCCACGGCGGCGCAGGTCACGGACTACCGGCGGCGCGCGCACCGCGAGGCCGAGGTCCAGGCCGAGATGCGGCAGTTCGCGGGCGTCGATCCCGTGACCCGCGACGGCGTCCGCGTGACGATCTTCGCGAACGTCGATCTCCCGGAGGAAGCGGAGAGCGCGGCGCAGAGCGGGGCCGAAGGGGTCGGACTCATGCGGACGGAGTTCCTGGTCGTCGGGCGCTCCGTGATCCCGGACGAGGACGAGCAGTACCGCGCGTACGCCCGCGTGGTCGATGCGTTCGGGGGGCGGCCCGTCATCGTGCGGACCTTCGACGTCGGCGGAGACAAGTTGCCCGCGACCACCTACGCGTCGGAGCCGAATCCGTTCCTGGGATGGCGGGCCATCCGCATGTGCCTCGACGATCCCGAGCTGTTCAAGACACAGCTGCGCGCGCTTCTGCGCGCGGGATTGCACGGGGACCTGCGCATCATGCTCCCGCTGGTCGTTACGCTCGACGAGGTGCGCCAGTCGCGCACGCTGCTGCGCGAGGCGGCGGACGAGCTGACGCGCCGCGGCACGCCCTTCCGCGCGGATGTGCCGCTCGGGGTCATGATCGAGACGCCCGCGGCCGCGGTGTCGGCGAGCACCTTTTCGCGCGACGTCGACTTCTTCAGCATCGGCACGAACGACCTCGTGCAATACACGCTCGCGGTGGATCGGGGGAACGCGAACCTCGCGGCGCGGTTCACGCCGCTGCATCCCGCGATCCTGCGTCTCATCCGCGGGGTGGTCGGTGTGGCCGACGGCGCGCAGCTCGAGCTGTGCGTCTGCGGCGAGATGGCGTCGGACCCGCTCATGGCGTTCGCGCTCATCGGTCTCGGGCTCCGGCAGCTGAGCGTCGCGCCGCGCAGCGTCGCGCTCGTGAAGCGCATCGTCACGATGGTCAGCGCGGAGGCCGCCGCGGCCGCGGCGACGGAGGCGCTGGATGCCCCGACGGCGGCCATGGTCGAGCAAGGGCTGCGCCGTCGCTTCGTCGCCGAAGTCGGTGACGCTCCGTACATCCGCGACGGGTTGCCCGCCCCCGTGTAGACGGGTAAAATCCGCTCTACGATGCCATCAGTTGCGACCGGCCCGCGCCGGACGGCCGGACTCGCCCCGCACCGGCGCCTTTTCACCTCCGAATCCGTCACCGAAGGCCACCCCGACAAGGTCGCGGACCAGATCTCGGACGCGATCCTCGACGCCATCATCGCGGACGATCCCGTGGCGCGCGTCGCGTGTGAGACGGTCGTCACGACCGGCCTCGCGTGCGTGGTGGGCGAGATCACGACGCGCACCTACGTCCACATTCCCGACATCGTCCGCGCCACGATCGCGGGGATCGGATACACGGATGCGCGGTTCGGCTTCGACACGCAGACCTGTGCCGTCATCAGCAGCATCGATCGCCAATCGCCGGACATCGCGATGGGGGTCGATCGCGGGGGCGCCGGGGATCAGGGGATGATGTTCGGATACGCGAGCGACGAGACGGCCGAGCTCATGCCGATGCCGATCCTGCTCGCGCACCGGCTCGCCCAGGCTCTGGCAGAGCGGCGGCGCGGCGGCGATCTCCCCTGGCTGCGCCCGGACGGAAAGGCCCAGGTCACCGTCGTCTACGAGAACGATCGGCCGATCGCGGTCGACACGGTGGTCGTCTCGACGCAGCACGCGCCCGAGATCTCGACGACGAAGCTCAAGCAGGCCGTGATGTCGGACATTATCGAAGATGTTATACCAAAGGAGCTTCGGCCACGCGGTGTAACCTATCACATTAACCCAACGGGGCGCTTCGTCGTAGGCGGCCCCCAAGGGGATGCCGGGCTCACCGGGCGCAAGATCATCGTGGATACCTACGGCGGAATGGGCCGGCACGGTGGCGGCGCGTTCAGCGGAAAGGATCCGTCCAAGGTCGACCGCTCGGCCTGCTACGCGGCGCGGTGGGTGGCCAAGAACGTCGTGGCGGCGGGTCTTGCCCGGCGCTGCGAGGTCCAATTGGCCTACGCGATCGGCGT
>PLLD01000006.1 GCA_003141205.1 Gemmatimonadota bacterium | reverse complement strand
CGAGCCTCGTGCTGCAGAACGACCCAATTCTCATTGTGGATGGGGTTCGGCAAGACAACTCCGCAGGCGGGGATATTGCATCTTATCCCTTCGGCGCGGGCGCTCACCCGACGCCCACACGTCTCAACGACATCGATTTCAGTGACATCGCGACAATTGATATCCTTAAGGGGCCCGCGGCCAGCACCGAATACGGCACCGATGCGGCGAATGGGGTGATCGTGATTATGACGAAGCACGGAAGTGCCGGCCCCCCGCAGTGGAGACTTTCGGCTGAGCAGACGGAGAGCGACATTCCCGGGAGTTTCCCGACCGGCTACTACAGCTGGGGTCACACCACGGACGGAACGGGCGCGCCCGTAAATTGTCTCCTGGCGGCGGGCAGTCACAACAGCGCGGCGGGCAACTGCGTTGTAGACAGCATAACACAGTGGAATCCGCTAAATCATGAGCAAACCTCGATCTTCGGCACAGGGAACCGGGCGAAGTACGATCTCTCTGTAGGCGGCGGGTCAGAGTCGCTTCGCTATTTTGTAGCGGGGGGATTCTCGAACGAGATCGGGATTATCCAGATGCCAAGCGTGTTCAGGGAACTTGCTGATACAGCCGGTCTTGGCCTACCGCGCGCGGCGCTTTCACCCAACAGCGAGCAGCAGCGGTCGGTGCGGGTGAATACCACGATGAAGCTCGGAGCCACGGCGGATCTGACGGCTGTAGGGAGCTACCTCTCGACCTACCAGCAAACGCCGGATGCGAAGAACCTTTACCTTGCCGTCTCCTTTGGACCGGCCCGCAGCGATCCGGCGCACTATTACGGCTACGACTACTTCGCATCGCCGGAGCTAACGCCGCTTGCAGAATTGTCGGCGGTCGGCTCTCAACAAACCGACCGGGTGACCGGCGGGCTGACTGCCAACTGGCGGCCGACCGGGTGGTTTGTGGGACACGTCACCGTCGGCTTGGACCACGGGTCGCAACGGACCGAGCAAATTAACTACCCCCTGGCCAATCCTGTGTATCAGAACTCTGGCACTGAGCTTGGGCTCGCGGACGAGACGACGGACGTGTACTCGATAGACTTGCGGGGGACCGCGACGGTATCGCTTTCGCGCAGCCTGCGCGCGGTGAGCTCAGGCGGCATTCAAATGGTCGACACTCGGCTGGCGGGACTAACTGCGGTCTCGGGTAACATAACGGCGACGAACTTGACGCTTAATGGCGCCACTGAACCCTTCGTCACGCAGCCCGGGACGCGCCAGGCGACGCTGGGTGGATATGGCGAGGAGGAGCTGAGCGTCGCGGATCGGTTATTTGTGACCGGCGCGCTTCGCATTGATGCGGCGAGTGGCTTTGGTAGAGACTATGCGACCGCCGCGTATCCGAAAGCAAGCCTCTCGTGGCTCGCAATCGAGGGTGCGGCGACGACGGTCCGTGTTCGCGGAGCATTCGGAGAGGCCGGGGCGCAGCCGAGCAATGGTGCCGCGCTCCAGTTATACACCGCGACCGTCGCGGCGGTCGGAAGCGGCGGCAGTGCAGTAAGCGTGAACACGATCAATTGGCCGGGAAACCCCAATCTTCAGCCGGAGCGTACGACGCAGTTTGAAGGTGGACTGGATGTGGCCGGGTGGGCGAATCGGATAAACCTGGCGCTCACCGGCTACTCGAAAACGACGCAGCACGCCCTGATCGATGTGAATCTGGGAGCGACATTGGGGAATTATACATATCAGGAGAATGTTGGGGAAGTTAGAAACACAGGGGTGGAGGGGAGCGTGACGGTGGGCGTCGTGCGGACACACACGGTGACGTGGGACTTCTCCGTGACCGGTTCCGTCAATCACAACATCCTATTGCAGCTTTCGCCCGGTGTGACAGCGGAGCCACCGCTATACGACGGCTTCCACCAGCAGCGTGTCGGTTATCCGCTGTATGGCTTGTGGGTCAATCAGCTGACATACGCGGATTACAATCGCGACGGCATTATCGAATCGGGGGAAACGGGCCTCGCGGATTCAGTTACGTACGCGGGGTCAAGCCTTCCGACGCGAGAGGCCGCGGTCTCGACGCACGTCGGGCTTTGGCGCAGTACGGTGACGCTTAATGCTCTCGTGGATTATCGTGGGGGCTTTAAGATCGCCGATCTTGCGGGCGCCTATTCAGATGACGCTGGTAGGACGCGGCAGGTGAATGAGCCGACTGCGCCATTGGCCTTGCAGGCACGGGCGGTCGCCAATACGAATGACGGACTCGTCAGTTCCCTTGATGTAGAGGACGGGTCGTTTGTGCGCGTGCGCGAAATGGGAGTGACGGTGGCGGCGCCGCCGTCATTGGCGCGTGCGGTTAGAGCGCAGAGCGTCAGCATCACGGCAGCGGTGAGGAATCTCTTCCTGTGGACTCGGTACACCGGGATCGATCCCGAAGTGAGTAACACCGGTCGAGGCAACATCCAGGCTGCACCGACCACGGGGGGAGCAACTGTGAATAACGATCTGCGGGAAGACTTGGGGGCGGTGCCGTTGGCGCGGTATTGGGTGGTACGTATTAATGTGGGCCTATAATATGCCGATGAAAATGGCTGCGCTTTGGTGCGCCGCGACCGCCGCGACCGCTTGCCGCCCGGGCGACGTGTTGAGCGTACCCCCCCCATCCGGCGTGGTGGCAAGCACAACACTTCAGAGTCAAGCAGGAGCCGAAAGCGTATTCAATGGAGCAAAAGGGCAGTTGTTTACTGCGGCAGATGGGGGGAACTTCCTTGCGGGCTTGCTCGAGTGGAGTGGGCTGCTGGCCGACGAATTCACATTCAGCGGATTTACCTTCTACGGGTCCTATGCCAACATCGATGCTCGACTGACAACCGGAGGGGCGGGGTTTGGGGAGAGTGGTGACGCTCCGTGGGAAAGTCTGTTGCAGGCGCGGTCGTCGTTGCTCGTCTCGCTTCCCTTACTTAGTCGCTATGAGCCGGCTACTGGGCGGTCGAAGGTAGGCGAAGCGTATGCGCTCA
>PLLD01000240.1 GCA_003141205.1 Gemmatimonadota bacterium | reverse complement strand
CTGTCAATGGGACCGACTGGTTATTAGGGTTTAGATAGAGCCAAATACATAACTCAAAAAAAGGTGTCACCCCCGCGAAAGCGGGGGTCCAGAAATTCTTGAAAAGACTGGATTCCCGCTTTCGCGGGAATGACATTCTGGGAGTTTTGCAATTGGCTCAGGAACAACATTTTTATCCGGATTGCCAGCATGAAAATATTCCATGGGCCACCACCCGCTTAGTGGCACGGGCATCCATCATCTCAATTGATGTGCTCACTTGTTGCACGACTTCTCCGTGCATGTTAAAGAGAGATTATTCACCAGTTATGGTGTGATATGAATGAAGAGGTTTCCATGAAGACCCCGCTCCATCATGAGCATGAAAATCTTAAGGCCAAGATGGTGGATTTCCATGGATGGGACATGCCTGTCTGGTATACCGGCATCAAGGAAGAGCACATGGCCACCAGGAGGCATGCAGGCCTGTTCGACGTGAGCCACATGGGGGAGTTGATGGTGACCGGGCCCGACGCCGTCGCGTTCGCGAATCACGTCACGTCCAACGATGTCGCCGCGCTCGCCGTCGGCCAGGTGCAGTACTCCACGATTCTCAACGACCGCGGAACGATCGAGGATGATTGTCTCGTGTATCGCCTCGCCGACCGCGTCATGCTCGTGGTGAACGCGGGGAACCGTGCCAAGGTGGTGCGGCACATCACGCCGATGGCGGCGCGCTTCGCGTGCGAGCTCACGGACGTGAGCGACGCGACGGCGTTGCTCGCGCTTCAGGGACCGCTCGCCGAGGGGGTGCTGCAGCCGCTCATCGCGACGGACCTCTCGGCCATCCGCTACTACCATTTCATCCGGGACCGGGTCGCCGGGATCCCCGCCATCGTCTCGCGCACCGGGTATACGGGCGAGGACGGATTCGAGCTGTACGTGGCGGCGGAGGCCGCGCCGGAGTTGTGGGGCGCGCTGACGCAGCCGCGGGATGCACATCTCACGGTCACCCCGGCCGGCCTCGGCGCGCGCGACACGCTCCGGCTCGAGATGGGAATGGCCCTCTACGGGCACGAGATCGACGACACGACGACGCCCCTCGAGGCCAACCTCGGATGGGTCGTCAAGCTGGGGAAGGGGGATTTCGTCGGTCGCGAGGCGCTCGTCGCCCAAAAGGCGGCGGGGCTCACGCGGCGACTCGTCGGATTCCAGATGGCCGACAGAGCGTTTCCGCGTCCGGGGTACCCCGTCTTTCATGCCGGCGACCGCTCGGGAGTGGTGTGCAGCGGAACGGTCGGTCCTTCCGTCGGCGTACCGATCGGCACGTGTTATCTCCCGGCCGCGGCGGCGACGCCCGGGCAGCCGCTCGCCGTCGAGATTCGCGGCACGCAGTGCCCGGCGACCGTCGTGCGCGTGCCGTTCTACGCCTACGGGTCGCACAAGTGATATCCCGCCTTTTCTCTTTACCTCACCGTCTAATCGCCGATCCGGCGCATCCTCTCGTATGACCACCGTCGTCCGCAACCCTGATAGCCCGCGCGCGCCGCGCCGCACCCCCACTCCGACGTCTGGATCCATCCCGATCTCGGACGATGACAGTTTCGTCCACCGGCATGTCGGGCCGCGCGACGCCGATGTGCGCGAGATGGCGGCGATGCTCGGCTTTGAGTCGCTCGATGCGCTGATCGACGCGGTCGTGCCCGAGGGGATCCGGCTCCGTCGTCCGCTCGCGCTGGGGCGGGGGCGAAGCGAAATCGAGGCGCTGCGCGATTTCCGCAAGATCGCGGCGCGGAATCAGATCTTCCGATCGTTCATCGGGATGGGGTATTACGGATGCCTCACCCCGCCCGTGGTGCAGCGGAACATCCTCGAGAATCCGGCGTGGTACACGGCGTATACGCCGTACCAGGCGGAGATCGCACAAGGGCGGCTCGAAGCCCTGCTCAACTATCAGACGATGGTAATCGATCTCACGGGGCTCCCGGTCGCCAACGCGTCGTTGCTGGACGAAGCGACGGCGGCGGCGGAAGCGATGACGCTGAGCTGGGCCACGCGAGGGGGTGCAGCAGGGAAGCGCGATGTGTTCTTCGTGTCGAACGAGTGCCATCCGCAGACCATCGAGGTCGTGCGCACGCGCGCGCACGCGCGCGGGATCACCGTCGCCGTCGGGGACCATCGGACCTTCTCCTTCGGCCCCCGGGTCTTCGGCGCGCTCGTGCAGTATCCGACGAGTGAGGGCGCGATCCCGGATTATCGGGCGCTCCGCACGACGACGGCCGCGCACGACGCGACGCTGGTCGTGGCGGCGGATCTCCTGAGCCTGACGCTGCTCACACCGCCCGGAGAGTGGGGGGCGGACATCGCGGTGGGGAGCACGCAGCGCTTCGGAGTGCCGCTCGGGTACGGCGGCCCGCATGCGGCGTACTTCGCGGCGCGGGCCGAGTTCACGCGGCAGATGCCGGGGCGGATCATCGGTGTGTCGCGTGATGCGGATGGGCGCCCGGCGCTGCGCATGGCGCTGCAGACGCGCGAGCAGCACATCCGGCGGGAGAAGGCGACGAGCAACGTGTGCACGGCGCAAGTGCTGCTCGCGGTCATGGCCAGCATGTACGCGGTCTGGCATGGGCCCGAGGGTCTCCGCCGGATCGCGTCGCGTATCCATCGGTTGGCGCTGACCTTTGCGGAGGGATGCCGGCGGCTGGGCTACACGGTGACGCACGACGTGGTGTTCGACACGGTGCGGGTCGAGCTCGGCGGGGGCGGACGGAAGCTGAGCGAGCTCCTGCGCGAGGCGCGTGCGCGGCAGATCAACGTGCGCGTGCTCTCCGACCACGACGGGCCGCCCGCGGTGTGCGTCTCGATCCAGGAGAACACGACGCCGAGCGACATGGCGGATCTGTTCGCCGTATTCAATGGCGGGGGGGCACCGGCGTTCACTCCGGCGGAGGTGGCGGCGACGGTCGACGCGCGGTTCCCCGACGGCGTCGCGCGGACGACTCCCTATCTCACGCATCCGGTCTTCCACGCGTATCACTCCGAGACGGAGATGCTGCGCTACATCCGGCGGCTGGAGTCGAAGGATCTTTCGCTCACGACGTCGATGATCCCGCTGGGGTCGTGCACGATGAAGCTCAACGCGACGGCGGAGATGCTCCCGATCACGTGGCGCGAGCTCGCGCGGATTCATCCGTTCGCGCCGAGGGAGCAGACGGATGGCTATTCGATCCTGTTTCAGCGGCTCGAGGCCGCCCTCGCGGAGATCACCGGATTGCCGGCTGTGTCACTGCAGCCGAACGCCGGCTCGCAGGGGGAGTACGCCGGGCTTCTGGTGATTCGCCGGTATCATGAATCCCGGGGAGAGGGGCGTACGCGGACCGTGTGTCTCATCCCGCAGTCGGCGCATGGGACGAATCCGGCGAGCGCCGTCATGGCGGGCTTGCAGGTGGTGGTCGTCGGCACCGACGAGCGGGGCAACATCGACGTCGCCGATCTGCGTGCGAAGGCGGAGCGGCACCGGCACGAGCTCGCGGCGCTCATGGTGACGTATCCGTCCACGCATGGCGTGTTCGAGGAGGGGATTCGCGAGATCACCGCCATCGTGCACGCGGCGGGGGGACAGGTGTATCTGGACGGCGCCAACATGAACGCGATGGTGGGGCTGGTGCGTCCCGCGGACATCGGCGCGGATGTCTGTCACCTGAATCTGCATAAGACCTTCTGCATTCCGCACGGCGGCGGGGGGCCGGGGATGGGACCGATCGCGGTCGCGACGCATCTGGCGCCGTTTCTGCCGGGGCATCCATTGGCGGATGTGGGCGGGGTCGAGGCGGTGGGGCCCGTGTCCGCCGCTCCGTGGGGCAGTGCCAGCATTCTGCCGATCTCGTACATGTACATCGACCTCATGGGCGCCGAGGGACTCGCGCGGGCGACGAAGGTGGCGATCCTGAACGCGAACTACGTCGCTCGGCGGCTGGAGCCGCATTTCCCGGTCTTGTACAAGGGGACCAGCGGGCTCTCCGCGCACGAATGCATCGTGGACACGCGCCCCTACAAGGCGTCGGCCGGGGTGGAGGTGGAGGACATCGCGAAGCGCCTCATGGATTATGGATTCCACGCGCCGACGGTGTCGTTCCCGGTGGCGGGGACGCTCATGATCGAGCCGACGGAGAGCGAATCGAAAGAGGAGCTCGACCGCTTCTGCGACGCGATGATCGCGATTCGCGGGGAGATTCGCGAAATCGAGGAGGGGCGGGCGGACCGGGCGGACAACGTGCTCAAGCGGGCGCCGCACACGCTGGCGCAGGTGGTGTCGGATGGCTGGAATCG
>PLLD01000155.1:289-9085 GCA_003141205.1 Gemmatimonadota bacterium | reverse complement strand
CGGTCAGCGCGCCGTCGCCGATCACCGCCACGATCGTTTCGTCGGTTCCGGCCAATTCGCGCGCCTGAACCATGCCGAGCGCCGCCGAGATCGCGGTCGCCGCGTGCCCCGCCCCGAACGTGTCGTAGGGGCTCTCCGACCGCTTGAGAAAGCCCGAGATCCCGAACTCCTGGCGCAGCGTCTCCATCGCGCCATTGCGCCCCGTCAGGAGCTTGTGCGGATATCCCTGGTGGCCGACATCCCAGACGAGCTGATCGCGCGGCGCATCGAAGACGTGATGCAGAGCGACCGTCAACTCGACCACGCCGAGTCCCGCGCCGATGTGCCCGCCCGTCCGGGAGCAGACATCGATGAGGCGCTCGCGCATCTCGGTCGCGAGCTGCCGCAGCTGATCGCGGGTGAGCGGGCGGAGATCGGCCGGGGACTGAATCGAATCCAGGAGGGACATGGCGCTCAGGATCGGCGGGAGACGGTGAAGCGGGCCAAGCGCTCGAGTGCCGGCGTCAGGAGACCCCCTCGCGCGAGGCTGGCGCACGCATCGTCGACGAGCGCGGTCGCGCGCGCGACGGCGCCGTCGACGCCCAGCTGGGCTGGATACGTGCTCTTGCGCAGCGCGCGGTCGCGACCGGCGGTCTTTCCCAGCTGATCGGTCGTGGCGGTCACGTCGAGGACATCATCGGCGATCTGAAAGGCGAGACCGACCGCGGCACCGTAGCCGCGGAGAGCGTTCAGCGCGTCGGGACCCGCGCCGGCCGCGATCCCTCCGAGATGAACCGATGCCGTCACCAACGCCCCCGTCTTCAAGCGGTGGATGCGCTCCAACTCGTCCAGGGAGAGGTCGCGCCCCTCCCCCTCGATGTCGAGCAGCTGGCCGCCGATCATTCCGGCCGCGCCGGCCGCCCGCATCAGCTCTCGAAGGATGGTGCCGCACGCTTCCTCCGGCAACTCAAGCGCGCGCCCGGCGCGGGCGACGCACTGCGCCGCGAGCGGGACCATGGCGAGCCCCGCCGCCGCGGCCGCGCGCACACCGAAGACGCGGTGCACCGTCGGCCGCCCCCGCCGCATGTCGTCGTCGTCCATGCACGGGAGGTCGTCGTGGACGAGGGAATAGGCGTGCACGACTTCGAGCACGGCCGCGAGATCGGTCGCATCCCGCGTGCCCCCCGCCGCCCGATACGCGGCGAGACAGAGGATCGCGCGCAAGCGCTTCCCCTCTCCCCCCAGACTGTACCGAATCGCATCGGCGACGACGTTCGGAATCCCCTCCAGGTACCGGTCGGAGATGCGTTGCAGTGCCGCACCGATCGCCGCGCGATCGGCGCCGAGTTGGGCGTCGAGGATCGTCGTGGCGGTGGCCGTACCGGTCGCCGCCGCTGGCGCGGTCATTCCGCGAGGGGTCTCAGCGCGAAGGTCGCGTCCGACTGTTCGATCAGCACGGCGAGCCGGGCATCCGCGCGCGTCAGCTCCGCCGACGCGTGCCGGATCCGCTGGATCCCCTCTTCGAACAGCACGAGTGCCTCCTCGAGCGGCACCCCCTCCCCCTGCAGCGCCTCGGCGATCGCCTCGAGGCGGAGCAGATCCTCTTCGAACGTCATGGTCTGTTCGAACGTCATTGCCCTGTCCCCTGTCCACGTGTGAGAACCGACTCGGCCCGCGCGCGCACGACCCCGTCGCGCAGCACGAGATCGAACGGGAGCGCCGATCCGAACGCGTCGACACTCGTGAGCGCCCGGCCGTCGAGCCCGCGCGCGACCGCATAGCCCCGCTCGAGCGTCGCGAGCGGGCTCAGCGCCTCCAGCCGCCCCGCGACTGCGCGCAGCTGCGCCACCCGGCGGTCACGGACCTCGGCGGCACCACCGCTCACGTCGTGCGCGGCGCGCTCGAGCCGATCGTGCGACGACCGCACCCAGCGCGTCACCGTCCCCTGCACCAGGTCGGTGAGCGCATGCAGTCGCCGCAGATCGTCGGCATATGCCGGCACGGCGCGCTCCCCGGCCACTGACGGCGTCGGCGCCCGCAGGTCCGCCACCATGTCGCAGATCGTGAGATCGATCTCGTGCCCCACCGCGGAGATCGTCGGCCACCGGCACGCCGCGACCGCACGCGCGACCCGTTCATCATTGAATGCCCGCAGATCCTCGCTCGCGCCGCCGCCGCGTCCGATGATGACGAGGTCCGCTTGCCCCCAGCGCGCGACCAGGGCGAGCGCAGCGCACAGCTCGTCGGCCGCCCCTTCCCCCTGCACGCGGGCGGGGACCAGGATCACCTCGACTGCCGGCGCGCGCCGCCGGACGACCGCCGCGATATCGTGGATCGCCGCACCACTCGCGCTCGTGATCACCGCAATGCGCCGCGGTCGCGGCGGGAGAGGGCGTTTGCGCTCTGGCGCCAGGAGACCGTCCGCCTGCAGGGCGCGCAACGTCCGCTCGATCGCCTTCCGATACAGCCCGTCTCCCTCGGCCTCCAGCCCGGAGACGACCAGCTGGACATCCCCACGCGCCGCATACACGGACACTTGCCCGAACGCCACGACCTGCATCCCGTTATCGGGGGGTGCCGGGATCGCGCCCTGGTCGCTCGCCCACACGACGCAGCGCAGCTGCGCCTTGTCATCCCGCAACGAGAAGTACCAGTGGCCGTTCCGGTGCGCGGTGAAGTCGCGCACTTCGCCCCGCACCCAGAGGGGGCGAAACGCCCGCTCGACGACCGATCGGGCGGTCTGGGTGAGGGTCGAGACTGCAACGGCGGACGCCTGCGTCTCTCCCGGCCGGACGACCTCCTCGACACCCGGGTGTGGCAGCGGCGGTGTCCCAACCCCCGTCTTCACGCCGCGGCGCCCGCCGACGCGAGCTCCGCCGACGCGAGCTCCGCCGCCCGCACCGTGTTCTTGAGCAGCATCGCGATCGTCATGGGCCCGACGCCGCCCGGAACGGGCGTGATGCGTCCAGCCACCTCCCGCACCGTCGCGAAGTCGACGTCCCCCACCAGGATGTACCCGTTCTTGGCGCGCACGTCATCGACACGATTGATCCCGACATCGATCACGACCGAGCCGGGCTTCACCATGTCCCCCGTGATGAAGCGCGGCCGCCCCGCGGCGACGATCAGAATGTCGGCGCGGCGGGTATGTGCACCAAGATCCACGGTGCGGCTGTGACAGATCGTCACGGTGGCATTCGCCCCCGGTGCGTCCTGGATCAGAAGCGCGGCCATCGGCTTGCCGACGATCGTGCTGCGCCCGACGATCACACATTCACTTCCTTTCGTCTCGATCCCGCTGCGCACGAGCATCTCCTGTACCCCGGCCGGCGTGCAGGGAGCGAAGCCGTCCCGCTCGCCGATCAGCAGCTTGCCGGCGTTCACGGGATGGAACCCGTCGACGTCCTTCTCCGGCCGCACGCGGCGGACGACGGCCTGGCTGTCGATCTGTTTGGGCAGCGGCATCTGCACCAGGATCCCGTGAATCGCCGGGTCGGCGTTCAACCGGTCCACCTGCTCGAAGAGCTGCGCCTGCGTGGTGTCGGCGGGCAGGCGGATCGTCACGCTGTGCATCCCCGCCTCCTCGGACGCCTTCCCCTTCGCCCGCACGTAGACCGCGCTCGCCGGGTTCTCCCCGACCAGGACGACCGCCAGACCGGGGCGGATCCCGCGCGCGATCAGCCGCGCCGTATCGCGCGCCACATCCGACCGCACCTCGCGTGCGATTGCCGTCCCGTCGATCAGCTCAGCGGGCATAGCCCACCGCGCGCGTCTCCCGAATCACGACCACCTTGATCTGTCCCGGATATTGCAGCTCCGTCTCGATGCGGCGGGCGATCTCCTCGGACAGCGACGCCATGCGCGTATCGTCCACGTCCTCGGGCGTCACCACCACGCGCACTTCACGCCCCGCCTGAATCGCGAACACCTTTTCGACGCCGCGGTAGCTGGCCGCGATCCGCTCGAGTCCCTCGAGTCGCTTGACGTACGTCTCGAACGCCTCGCGGCGCGCCCCGGGGCGCGAGCCCGAAATCGCATCGGCCGCCTGCACGAGAACGGACACTTCGCTCTCGTGCGGCACATCGTCGTGGTGGGCGGCGATGCAGTTGACCACCAGCGGTAACTCACCGAATTTCGTCGCGACCTCGACCCCCAGCTGCACGTGCGTCCCCTCGTGCTCGTGCGTCAGCACCTTCCCAATGTCGTGCAGCAGGGCTCCACGCTTCGCCAACGCCACATCCAGCCCCAGCTCGGCCGCCATGATGCCGGCGAGCCAGGCGACCTCCTTCGAGTGCTCGAGGATGTTCTGGCCGTAGCTCGTGCGCCAGCGCATCCGGCCGATCAACTTAATGATCTCCGGGTGCAAGCCGCGGACGCCGGTGGCGTAGGCGGATTCCTCCCCGGTCTCCACGATGGCCGCGTCGATCTCCTTCCGCGCCTTCGCGACGACCTCCTCGATGCGCCCGGGATGGATGCGGCCGTCGGCGACCAGCTTCTCGAGTGCGAGCCGCGCGACCTCGCGGCGCACCGGCTCGAAGCACGAGACGACCACCGTATCCGGCGTGTCGTCGATGATGACGTCGACACCGGTGGCGAGCTCGAACGCGCGGATGTTGCGCCCCTCGCGCCCGATGATCCGCCCCTTCATCTCGTCATTGGGGAGGGACACGGCCGCCGCCGTCGACTCGGCGGTGTGTTCCACCGCGATACGCTGCACCGCGAGCGCCACGATCTTCTTGGCCTCGCGCTCCGCCGTCCGGCGCGCGTTCTCGCGCATCTCGCGGATGCGATTCGCCGAAGCCGCCTGCGCCTCGTCCTCCAGACGGCGCATCAGCTCGGCTTTCGCCTCCTCGGCGGACATCCCGGCGAGCGCTTCGAGCCGCCGGCGCTCATCGGCCGTCAGGCGATCGAGCTCGCGCTCCCGCCCTTCGAGTACGCCCTCCCGCCGCTCGACATCGGTCGCCAGCGTCCCCGCGCGCCTCTCGCGCTGATCCAGAATGTCGAATTTCCGATCCAGCGCGGCGTCGCGCTCCGAGATCCGGCGCTCCTCATGCTCGACCTCCTCGCGCCGCAGGCGGATCTCGACATCCCAGGCCTCGCGGAGCCGGATCCCCTCTTCCTTTCCGGCCACAACCGCGCCGGCCCGGATGCGCTCGGATTCACGCTCCGCCTCGCCAATGATCCGCTGGCTCGTTTCCTCCGCGGACGCGTGGGCGATCCGCTGGCGGGAGAGCTCTCCGGTGCGTCCGGCGCGCGCGCCTACGACGTAACAGGCAACGGCTATTAGTGCGGCGGCCGCAACGACCGCGACGAGGACGACGAGCATAGCGATCTATCACTCCAGCGCGGGTCTCCCCGCGGCGTTATCGTCAGACAGACGTGGTACGAACGGTGGTACGAACGGCCTTCCTCAGCTTCCAGTTCCATCTCCCCGCTTCCCCGGCGGCAGCCAGCGCCGCACCTCCGTGCTCAACGCACGGAGCCCTCCCGCGACTGCCGACGCCGACGACTCGGACTGAAACAGATCGTCCGTGATCTGCAGCGCGGCGAGAATCGCCGCCTTGCGCGTCTCCACGATCCCCCCCGCCATCACCTTTCGGATCGCCCGATCCACATGCTCGGCAACCGCGCGCGTGTGCTCCGGTGATGCCTCGCTCCGAATCGCGTACTCCTCGCCGACGATCGACACGCGCACGACGTGTTTGTTGGCCGTCATCGATGGTTCCCGCCCCGCTCAGTCTGCTGCCGAAGAAAGCGGACACGTTTCACCAACCCCCGGGCCCGCTCCGCCGCCGCATCGAGCCGCGCACGGAGCGCGGCGCTCTCCGCCTCGACCTCCGCCACGCGCGCACTGCTCGCTCCCGACCCGTCCGACACCTTCAGGTTCGTCTCAGCCTGGAGCGCCCGCCGACGAAAATTAGCGAGTTCCTCGCCCAGGTGCCGGACCAGGATCTCGAGCTCTCGGAATGCGGCCGATTCAGGACGTTCGTTGTCGGACACCGAGCTCCGTCTCCAATGCGCGCAAGAGTTTATCGCGCCGAGCCTCAACCTGTTTCTCAACAAGAGTGTGCAGCGGATCGCGGAACGTCAACCGCCAGGTCAGGCTCCGGCGCCCGGGGGGTATCCCGCCCCCGCGAAATTCACTGATCAGCTCCACCTGCTCCAGGAACGGCTCGCGCGCACCGAGAAGGACTCGCTGCACATCCCCCGACGCGACCCCATCGGGGACGAGGAGGGTGACGTCCACCCATGACGCGGGGAACGCCGGTACAGGCCGATACCGTGAGGCGACCGGGGCCAACCGATCCCCGCCATGGCCGGAAGTCGCGTCGGTGCCATGCGCGTCGGTGCCATGTGCGGCGGAGCCATGCGCATGCCGTCCCGGCGGTGCGACCGGCGCCGTCGCCACTCGCTCGACCGTCAGCTCCACGCCGAAGGCACCGGTCGCCCACGCAGGGCGGTCCAGCGCCACTCGCACAACGCGGCCCGCGGGCGTGCCGTCGACGACGATCTCCCACAGGACCGCGTCGGCCGGCGTCGCCCCCCGTGCGGCGTCGGCTTCGCCGACCCGTGTGGCAGGGCGCAACTCCACGACCGCCCGCGGGAACGCGGCTTCCGCCACTCTCTGCCCCAGCGCCTTCGCATCCCATTCATCCCAGGCAGGCGGATCCGGCTCCGTGAAGTGCGGCGGGCGCCGCGCCCCCATCACCAGCGCCGCGACCCGCATCTCTTCGACAGGGCGAGCCTCCGCCCCCTCCCCTCCCTCTGACGCCACGAAGGCCGTACCGATCTCGAACAGACGCAGGTTCCCCTCGGCGGCGCGAGAGAGATTGTATTCCGCTCGGCGCGCCAGCGTCTCGAGCAGCGTCGTGCGGAGGTACCCCTCGGTCTGCACGAGCGGATTGACGATACGGACCGCATGCGGTGGCGCGTGGGCCGTAAAGGGCATCGCCCGCAACTCGAGGAATCCGAGACCCACGAGCGTCTCGCGAAGGCCCGCTTCGACCGCGAGCAACGGATCATCCGGGACGCGACTCGGACGGAACGCACGCAACTCCCCCGGGATACGGTCGTACCCGTACAAACGGGCGATTTCCTCGACGAGATCGATCTCGCGCACCACATCCGTGCGGAAGGGAGGCGGCGTCACAAGGAGCTCCTGCGCCTGCATGGCCGAGCGGAAGCCGACCTGCCCCAGGAGCGTCGCGCAGTCGGCGGCGGGTACGCCGATCCCGAGCACCTGTGCCACCCGAGATACGCGAAGCAGAACCTCCGCCGGGGGCGACGCCGGTCCCGCAATGAGAACCGGGTCATCGGCCACGGCGCCGCCCGCAAGGGACAGAACAAGCCGAATGGCGTGGGCCACGGCCTCCGGCGGCGACGTCGGAGGGACAAGCCGTTCGAACCGGTAGCTGGCATCCGTCGAGACACCGAGCGCGCGCCGCGTCGAGCGGACGCGCCGAGGATCGAAGCTGGCGATCTCGAGGAAGATGGCGGTGGTCTGCTCGGAGACCGCACTCTCCGCCCCGCCAATTACGCCGGCGATCGCCAGCGGCCGGCTCGCGTCGGCAATAACGATCATGCTCGGATCGAGCGCGCGGTCGACGCCATCGAGCGTCCGGATCCGCTCGCCGCTCACCGCTCGTCGGACGCGTATCTCGGCCCCGGCCAACGTGCCCAGATCGAACGCATGCATCGGCTGGCCGAACCCGTGCAGCATGTAGTTCGTCGCATCCACGACGTTGCTGATGGAGCGCACGCCCGCGGCGCCCAGTCTTTCCACGAGCCACGCGGGGCTCGGACCGACCCGGATCCCGCGGATGACGACCCCCAGATACGCCGGGGCATCCCCAGGATCATCCACGGTCACGCGGATTCCCCCCGTCACACCGGATGGGGATGCCCTGCGGACCGGCAGGGGCCGGTCGGGATCGGCCCTTGCCGTCGCGTCACCAGCCCCCAGGATCACCGGCTCCCGCAGTGTGCGCCCCATGGCCGCCGCGATTTCGCGCGCGAGACCCTGGTGCGAGAGGAGGTCCGGCCGGTTCGGGAGCACATCGACCACGAGCCGCGTGTCGCCAAGCGGCACCGCTTCGAGGAGCGGCGTGCCGGGCGCCGCGTCGGTATCGAGTAAGAGGATTCCCTGATGTTCCGTCCCCAGACCCAGCTCGCGCGCCGAGCAGAGCATTCCGTTGGAGACGTGCCCGCGGATCTTCCGTCGTTCGATCTTGAGGCCGCCCGGCATGACAGTTCCGACCGGCGCAAAGGGATACCGGCCGCCCACGGTCACGTTCGGAGCGCCACAGATGACGTCGAGCGGTTCCGGGCCGCCGGCATCGACCCGTACGACCGATAGATGGTCGCTGTCCGGGTGCCGGTCGGCCGATACGACCCGCCCGACCACCAGCGCCGCCAGGTCCGCGCGCACGGGCTCCACGGCGTCGACGGTCGCCACGCGCGCCGTGAGCAGATCGCGTACGGCGGCTCCGGAGAGGCGCGGGCCGACGAAATCGGACAGCCAGAGAAGGGACGCGTTCACGGCGCCAGCGCTCCCAGCGTTCGGACGTCGCTATCGTATAGCTCGCGGATATCCGGCACACCGTAGCGCTGCATCGCGATGCGCGCGGGCCCCATGCCGAACGCCCATCCCGTGTAGCGCTCCGCGTCGAGACCCGCGGCGCTCAGCACCGCCGGATGGACCATCCCGCACCCCAGGATCTCGGCCCAGCCCGTGTGCTTACACGTCGCGCACCCGGCCCCATGACAGATCTGGCACTCGACGTCCATCTCGGCCGAGGGCTCGGTAAAGGGGAAGAA
>PLLD01000155.1:0-270 GCA_003141205.1 Gemmatimonadota bacterium | reverse complement strand
TCGATCTGCGCGAACATCGGCGCGTGCGACGCATCGAAGATGTCCCGCCGATACACGTTGCCGGGCACGAGGACCCGCACGGGGGGCGGGAACCGTTGCAGCGTCCGCACCTGGACCGGTGATGTGTGCGTGCGCAGCAGCGCGCCGCCGTCGAGGTACAGCGTGTCGTGCAGGTCGAGCGCGGGATGGTCGGCCGGGAAGTTGAGTGCGTCGAAGTTGTACCAGCTGCTCTCGGCTTCGGGGCCGCGCGCGACGGTGAAGCCCAGCTGG
>PLLD01000057.1 GCA_003141205.1 Gemmatimonadota bacterium | reverse complement strand
GCGTTCTGGTTGTTCGGGACGGGAACACGGCTTGGTGACCTTCGGCGACTAATCCGCCAATATGGACGGGATCAAGGTACTGTATTCCCGACGGGTCCGTACGCAAATGGGAACAACCCTGGTCTTCCATCGCCAATCCCAAGCTATGGGACGGACGTTGATCTGACTCTGCCGACGCCCGCCAGCGGGTTCACGATCAGCAATCCATACTATAGGGGATGTCTCACATCACCGGGGACCGCGTGACTCGGCGGCGACCAGCAGGTGCCTCATTGCGGCGCCCGCGACCGGGGAAGGCGGCAGGGTATATGAGGTGGCGATGCAGCTGAAGGGCGCGGCGCTGAGCCTCTGTGTATTGGTCCACATCGGTGCACGATCCGTACGGCAAGTACCCCAGCTAGGCCGGGGCGGCCGGGCTGTACCGAGCAGAGGGGCGCTACCTATAGCTCAACGCGACACTACCGGTAATCTGGTCTTTCTCACCGATATGGCCGAAGTTGTCCCCCGGCTGACCGGCGACTGCGTCGCGCGAGACTGGCAGTTCGCGCGACCGGATAGAGACGAGGCGAATCGGCTCGATGCATGGTGGACCAGGCCCAATGAGACCATCGATTCCGCTCGGCAATGGTGGTCCGCCACGCCGCAGATGTATCGACAATGGGCAGTGTGTGAGGGGCACTTTCTGCCAGGGCTGGATCGCGTACTCGGACCAGTGGTCAAGGAAGACCAACTGCCGCTGCGCGCTTTGGAGCGCTTTCTTCTGGCAATGGTGGACACGACCAAAGTGACGAGAGCGGCGTACATCGCTTCTCGTATTCGGGGGGACACCGTTGCCAGGCACATAGAGCAGGCCGGAATTGCCATGGGTAACGCACATCGGTATGAAGCGGCAATTGCCGACGACCTCGGCTGGCCGGGGTACGCATATAATGAATATGTCGGTTCAATGTACGGCCTGCTGGGACGTGTCTACCTTCAACAGGGCCGCCTGCGCGAAGCGCGAAGCGCGGCATCGATTGCAAAGCAATTGTTTCGATGGCACGATCCAACGCTGCTATCTGACATTGCGCTTCAGCAACGCGATACCGCGCGGGCTGTTCGCGATCTAGCGTATTGCCGAGTCGCGGTGTACACGTGCGCCAATGCGTCGCCAAGTGATACTGGCATCCAGCATCGGCTGCACACTTTATATGCCGCGATCCAGCATGGGTCGCTAGCCGGATTCGATACGGTAATGAAAAGGGCACTCTTCGATTCGACGCTACAGCTCCCGATTCATATCGATCCATGGGAGCCACCGAACAAGAACGATAGCGGTGGCCGCGTCGCCGTTCTCCAATATTATACGTGGGTGGATTGTGGAAGATGTGCGGTTCATACGATTGGAGTGAATGCGTTAAAGGCGCGGTTTGGTAACCGAATTGTTGTGTTGGCTTATCATTACGTCCCTCCGCTTACCGTGCCGGGTTGGCCTCAAGGCGACAATTCGGAGGCGATGTTTAGTCACATGTTTGATGTCGGGACGCAAAACCCGAGCGAAAGTGATACAAGTGTCGTATGCGATTGGTGGATTGATGGGTCGTGCGTTGTCAATAACGTAAAGGCTGGTCTCGGGCCATACGGCGGCATGACGCTGTATGATCAAGCGGTGCCCGGGATTGCACGTCAATTAACCGAACGTTCCGTTGTCGAACTCACGCTCCAAGCGACGCGTGTCGGCGATGCGGTGACAGCAGAGGTGACAGTAAATGCTAGCGGCGGACCTACTGCGCAGGCCGCGCTCCATCCATTGAAGCTGCAACTCGTGCTCGTCGAGGATTCTCTCATGATTCCGGGGGCAAATAGCCCAATCCAAGACCGAGTGGTGCGGTCTATTGCCGGTGATTCCGCGAATGGGTTTGGCGTTGCCATTGTCGCCGGCCTCGCAACGCAGTCGGTGCGCCAACGATTTGACTTGGCGATCCTAGATACGATGTATTATCGAAAAGCCGTCGTAAATGGGGTTCATGATTGGGACGCGAGCACTTGGAGCGAAAAAGTATTTCATATCGATCGCACGCAACTGTCAATTGTCGCATATTTGCAAGATCAGACGACGGGCGAGATCGTCCAGGCGGTGCAACAACAAGTATTGTTAGCACGTCCGATCAAGGGGAGCGGTACGCGCAACTCAGCCGCTTAGCCTACCGCGCGCAACAGACCGGAATCGGACGAGACGGCAACGTAAGCGTACGACACGCTCAGGCGTCAGGCCACGGCGGCCGCGCCATGCGGCCGAAGCGGCGGATTGGCGGCGTGCCAGCTATTCACGGCAACGGTGCCTGATGTTGTTTTAAGGATCGATAGGGGCTCGGTAGGTAAGGTTGCCGCCACCCGTCGGCCTCGGACAACGGGACTGGTCGCCGGGTGGCATGCGTGTGCGGCGCTGACTCGGCCCCGGCCCGGCCACTTGCCGTGATGGCGTACCGGCCCCATCGAGCGCGGAACTCGCGTAGGGCGGCCGCTGGCCACGCAGCGCGTGCCGTTGGTTACTGCCCCGGCACCCACTTGTGCCGGTAGTACGAGCTCCGTGAGGCTCCCTGACCGCCGCTGAGGCCCTACGCTACCGCCCGGCCTTCGGCGGGCGCGATGTACGCGCGACGCCTTGGGCGGTGCCTCTAGCCGAAGGTGAAAGCGTAGACCGAGACCCCCGGGTCCAGGAATTCGATCTCGAACGTCCGGTCCCGCACCGGTCCGCTCTGGCGCACGAGCTGATAGAGACGCTGCTCGGTGACCGTGCCCGAGCCATCCGCGCCGACGTCGGTGCCGTGGTCCGCCATCGGTGCCTCTCCGTCGATCCGCACGCGGAACCGAACCGCTTTCCCGCTGGGCCCCGGCCCTAGCACGAGGTGCAGGTCCCGCGCATGAAACCGGAACACGACGCGCCCGGGTGGATGCAGGCACACCGCCGCCTCCGGACCGACCACCCATGCCCCACTCAAGCCCCACGCATTGCGCACAAGCGTGCTCGGCACCGAATAGCGCGCCTCCGCGTCCGGCACGACCTTCTCCGGCGAGGCGAACCGATCCGCCATGTGGTATCCGACATACGTCTCGGGCGACCCAAGCGAGGCGGCATTCGCGGCCGCCTCTGCGCCTCCGGCACTAACCTCCGCCATCGGCATTGAATCGGTCGCCGGATGCCCCGACTCCGCGAGAAGGGAGCGAATCTGGCGGTCGATCTCGGCGTCTCCCCCTTCGCCTGCGTGCCGGAAACGAATGTGCCCCGCCGTATCGACCAGGTACTGCGCGGGCCAATACTCGTTGTCGAGCGCACGCCAGATGGCGTAGTCATCGTCGATGGCCACGGGATAGGTGATCCCGAGATCGCGCGTGGCCCGTGCCACGTTGGCCGGGTCCTTCTCGAACGCGAACTCCGGCGAGTGAACGCCGATCACGACGAGTCCATTGGGCGCGTACCGCGCCGCCCAGGTCTTGATGTACGGGAGCGTACGCAGGCAGTTGATGCACGAGTACGTCCAGACATCGAGCAACACGACGTGCCCGCGAAGCCCGCTGGCCGTGAGGGGCGGGGAATTGAGCCACGCGGTGGCCCCTCCCAGGTCGGGTAGATCGTTCCGGGCCGTGACGGTCGTGTCCCCTCGCGCCTTCCCCCCGGCACCGTCACCGGCGGCGGGCACCGGTCCGCCCGCGAAACGGTCGACCAGGTGTTGCTCGGCCGGCGCCGTGTTCGTGAGCGACAGTCGCGCAAGGATCCCCGTGTCCCAGCCCATCGCCACGGCGACAACACCCGCCAGGACCGCGAGCCCCACGCCGCGCCGGATCCACTCCTCGGCACCGAGGGAGCGTTTCATGGCCGCGAAGACACGCCCGCCGGCGGCGATGGCGAGGCCCAGCGATGTCGCGGCGCCCGCCGCGAAGGCGAGCAGGAGCAGGGTGGTGCGGGCGCTGGCGCCGCCCAGCGCGGCGCCGGTCAGGATCAGCCCAAGGATCGGACCGGCGCAGGGGGCCCACAGGAATCCGATTGCGACGCCGAGGAGCACAGCCCCCCCTATTCCCGCGCGGGCGTCGGCTCGGCGCTGCAAGCGGCTACCAAGCGCGACCAGCGGGCGGGTGAGCCGGTCGCCGATGGCGGGAACCACGAGCGCGATGCCGAATGCGGCGAGCAGGACGAGCGCAGCCGCGCGCCCGACCTGGTTGGCTCGCACGACCCAGCCTCCCCCGAGCGCCGCGGCCGACGCCACCGCGGCGAATGTCACGGCCATCCCGACGAGCGTGGGCAGTCCACTCGACCGAAACGGACGGCCCGCTTGGGCAAAGACGAACGGGATGACCGGGAGGACGCACGGACTCACGATGGTGAGCGCGCCCCCCGCGAACGCGAGGAGAAGGAGAATCATGAGCTCACGAGGACTTTGGGCGACCGATCACGAGCGACACCTCCGCCCGCAATATGCCGATCGGGGACCGGTAGTTCCCGGCATCCGCGTGTTGCGCTAGCGGAAATTCCCGAACTTGAGCTCCACGCCGAAGTCGCCCGCGCGGAGCAGCGCGATCGCGCCCCGCAGGTCGTCCTTGGAAGGGGAGGAGACGCGCACTTGCTCCCCCTGGATCGCCGCCTGCACCTTCTTCAGCTTGGCCTCCTTGATGGCCGCCGCGACCTTCTTGGCGGTCTCGGTATCGAGCGCGGTCTTGAGCCCGATCTCGCGCCGCACCGTGTCGTTGCCCGCGGGGCGGACCTCGCCGACCTCGAGATTCTTCACCGACACGCCGCGCTTGACGAGCTTCTGCTGGACCACCTCGAGCAGCGCGCGCATGCGAAAATCGTCGTCCGCCACGAGGACCAGCTTGGCGGGCTCGCGCTCGAACTCGATCGCCGCCTTGGATCCCTTAAAGTCGTAGCGCTGCGCGATCTCCTTGCGCGCCTGGTTCACGGCGTTGTCGACCTCCTGCAGGTCGACCCCCGTCGTCACGTCAAACGAGCTGGTCGGCGGCATGGCAGGTTCGCTCGGCGCGTGGTGCATCCCACGCCGTCATAGTGTGCACCGTGATCATCGTACACATCGTGATCATCATCCCAGGTACGATTCCAGCGCGCGGGCCCGGCTCACGTGCCGCAGGCGCGAGAGCGCCTTCTCCTTGATCTGCCGGACCCGCTCCCGCGTGATCCCCATCGCGGCGCCGATCTGCTCGAGCGTCATCGGCTCCGCGCCGTCGAGCCCGAAGTAGAGCCGCAGGATCCGCGCCTCGCGCTCCTTGAGGCCCGACAGCGCCTCTTCCACGGTCTCGGTGAGCGCCTTCTCGAAAGTCTGCTCGTCCGGCGTCAGGTTCACGGTGTCCGCGAGGTAGTCCAGCAGCCGGTTGTCCTCACCGGGGGTGAGCGGCGCGTCGAGCGAGACGTGCGTTTGGGAGATCGACATCGTCTTGGCGACCTCCTCCTCCGTGATGTCCATCCCCTCCGCGATCTCGCCGTGCGTCGGCTCCCGGCCAAGCTCCTGGACGAGCGCGTTCGCGCGCCGTCCGATGCGGTGCAGCGTGCCGGCCCGGTTGAGGGGAACGCGCACGATCCGCGACTGCTCCGCCAGCGCCTGCAGGATCGCCTGCCGGATCCACCACACGGCATACGAGATGAACTTGATCCCCTTCGTCTCGTCGAACTTGTGCGCGGCGCGGATCAGCCCAAGGTTCCCCTCGTTGATCAGGTCGGCGAGCGCGACCCCCTGGTTCTGGTACTTCTTCGCCACCGACACGACGAACCGCAGGTTTGCGCGCACGAGCTGGTCGAGCGCTTCCTGATCGGCTTGGTGGATGCGCTGCGCGAGATGGACCTCGTCGTCGCGCGAGATGAGCGGATAGGCGCTGATGTCCCGCAGGTACTGATCGAGCGCACCATCCTCGGCGGTAATCTTGGTGCGCTTCGCGCCCGGGGCCCGCATCAGCCTAGTCCACGCGCTCGCCGATGCGGCGCCAGCGAATGCGGGTCAACCAGGCGAACGGCTGCGCCGCGTCCGGATCGTAGCTGTAATACACGACCAGTGGTCGTCCTCCCAACAGCGAATCGGGCACGAACCCCCAGTACCGGCTGTCCAGCGAATTGTCGCGGTTGTCCCCCAGCACGAAGTAGCTGCGTTGGGGGACGATCAGCGGGCCCCAGTTGTTTCGCGAGGGATGGTCGGCGATCTCGCCGGTCGCATCCCCCGAGCGGATCACGTACGGAAGCTGCCAGAGGAAATCCCCGTCTTCCGGATCGCCGACTGCATTGCTGTGCATCGCGTACGGCTCGGCCTGCGCGACGTTGTCGCGGTACAGGACCCCGTGCCGCATGGCCAGCGTATCCCCCGGCAGGCCGACGAGCCGCTTGATGAAGTGCATCCGCGGATCCGTCGGCCAGCGGAAGACGATCACGTCCCGGAGCCGGGGCGGCTCCAGCGCCGGGAGGCGATGCCGCGTGAACGGGACCTCCGCGCCGAAGGCGAGCTTGTTCACGAGCAGGAAATCGCCGGCGAGCAGCGTCCGCTCCATGCTCCCCGTCGGAATCTTGAACGCTTCCACGACCAGCGAGCGGATCGACAGGAACAGCAGGATCGCGATCGCCGCGGAGCGCCCCCACTCCCAGATGTGGCGCAGGACGGGCCAGCGCCCACCGCGGTTCGCCCGGCGCAGCGCGCGCGCGCGCCGCGCGTCGGCGATCGAGGCGAGCGACGATCTCACGGCGTGGGGCCCGTGTAGTTGTCGATCTGTGCGCGTTGTAACGCTCCCGAGAAATCCACGTAGCCGACCTTGGTCTCCGAGAAGAAGTCGTACACTTCCCAGCCACCCTCGCGGTGGCCGTTACCGGTCTGCTTCACTCCCCCGAAGGGCAGGTGGGCCTCGGCGCCGATCGTCGGGGCGTTGATGTACGTGATCCCGGTATCCAGCTCCGCGAGCGCACGGAACGACACGCTCACGTCGCGCGTGTACACCGCCGAG
>PLLD01000150.1 GCA_003141205.1 Gemmatimonadota bacterium | reverse complement strand
CGTTGACTGGAAGACGGTCGATTCGATGATGATCGCGCAGGGGAAGCGGTGTGCGGCCAATCTCGATGTATCGAAGGTGCATGGGGCGGAGCTGATCGATCTGGCCGGGCTCTATTCGCGTCTGGGCGATCTCGATGCGACCGATCGCGTTTTCGGGCGGATCTCCAGCGACGCGGCGATACCGGATTCAGTCCGTGCCGACCTTCTCCTCAATGCGGAGCGCGCGTACGGGTGGTATGGAGGGCCGCGAGACGACACTGTCGCGCGGGCGCGCGCACGAGCGACGCCGGGAGCACTCGCCCGTCACGTCGATTCGATGGACGTATCTCCGCTGCGTCACTTTCGGGCACGAGCCGTGGAGGTGGAGGCCGCGGCGGAGGAGCCGTGGAACGTTCGCGCCGAGTCGGCGCGCTCTCTCCTTGCCCTGGCGTACAAGCTGCCCGCACCGGTCCAGCGCGATACGTCGATCGTGAATGACGTGCTCGGGGCGGCCCTGGAGCTTGCCGCGGGGGAGGCCAACAACCTGAACGTCGATTCGGCTCGCGCGACGCTTGCCGGGACTGCGACTTTTCCCGCTGTCGCCGCCGCGTTGGCGGACTCGACGAACCGGTATGCTCATGAGAGATGGATGTCCGCGCAACAACTGTACTCCCTCGTGGGCAAGCCGGCGCCCGCCCTGCACGTGGACGCATGGACGAACGGTCCGGCCGCGTCGCTCACGGGAAAGGTCTCTCTGCTCATGTTCACGGCGCATTGGTGCCATCCGTGCCTCACGAGCTATCCGACGGTCGTCGCCATCACGCACGAGCTTGCGGCGAAAGGATTCCAGACCGTTCTCGTGATCGATCTCGAGGGATCGTGGGACGGCAAGAACCTCACGCGCGCCGCCGAGGTCGAGGCCAACCGCCATTACTACGGGGACGAGCACGGGTTCCCGGCGCCGATCGCGCTCCAGTCACCACTGAGAATCGAGCGGATGGGAAAGCCGAGGCCCATGGATCACGATAATATGGACCGGTACGGAGCTGGAAGCATTCCCACGTACGTCGTCGTCGACCGCGCGGGGATCGTGCGAGCGGTGCTCATCGATTGGGACACGGGTGGCGCGCAGGAGCGAAATCTGCGCACGGCGATTGGACGCTTGCTGTCCGACACGTCCTCTCCGAGCCGGGGCGACTGACGCGACGGCTCGGGGCCGTCCTTGGCTAGTCGTCCCCGGTTAGTCGTCCTTGGCTAGTGGGCGTCGACCGCGGCGGCGCCGTGCCGTGCGGGCCGGAGGATTAGGATTGCCGGTGAGACGAGGACGAAGGTCATGAGGATGATCATCCACGCGTCGTTGTAGCTCAGCATCGACGCTTGGCGCATCATGATCTGATCGAGCTGGCCGAGCGCAGCGCGCTGCGCGTCGAACGCGGTGTATCCATGCGCCATGAGGTTCGCCGCGAGCATGTGCAGGCGTTGGACGACGGCGGGGTTGTTGGAGTAGATGTTGGTCAGCAGGTCGCTGCGGTGGTACTGCGTGCGGGATTCGACGTACGTGCTCAACACCGCGATCCCGAAAGAGCCCCCAACCTGGCGCGCGAGATTGATGAGCCCCGATGCCTGTTGCGCCGTCTCCGGCTCGAGGCTGCCGTAGGCCACGTTGTTGATCGGCGTGAACAGGAACCCCAGTCCCAGTCCGCGAAAGAAGAGAGCGAAGCGCGCATCGGGCTCGCCGGCCTGCGTGGTGAGATGTCCGAGGCGCCACATCGACCATACGAAGATGGCGACGCCGATCGCGATGAGGATGCGCCCATCGACGAGGGGGCGGGGGCCGTTCAGCAGTCGTCCGCAGATCACGGCCGCCGCCGCAGTCGCGAGCCCCCCCGGCAGGAGGGCGAGCCCCGTCTCGGTCGGCGTGAATCCCAGAATGCTCTGTGTGAATAGCGGATAGATGAAAACGCCGCCGTACAACCCGAAGCCGAGCGCCACGAACAGGAAGATCGAGCCGGCGAGCTGGCGGTTCTTGAGCACGCGGAAATCCACGACCGGATGTCGATTCCGCGGTGAGAGCTCCCACCACACCGTGGATACGAGGCACACGGCCGATATGATCGCGCAGCGCGTGATGAGCTGGCTCTCGAACCAGTCGTTGCGCCGCCCCTCCTCGAGCACGTATTGCAGCGTGGCGAGCCCGATCGTGAGGAGGCTGATCCCCGCCCAATCGATCCCTTGAGGGCGCCGCCGCGTCCCGGGCGGGTCCTTGAGGAATCCGGTCACCAGGAACGCCGCTATCGCGGCAATCGGGATGTTGATGAAGAAACACCAATTCCAGGTGTAGTTGTCTGTGATCCAGCCGCCGAGGGTGGGACCGAGCGTCGGGGCGACGATGATGCCGAGCAGGAAGAGCGCCTGGACGATCCCCTGCTGCTCGCGCGGAAAGACCTGGCGGATGGTGGCCTGCGCCGTCGAAAGCAGCGCCGCGCCGCCCGCCCCTTGCACGACACGCCAGATGACGAGCTCGACGAGACTGTGGGAGGTCCCGCAGAGGAAGGAGGCGACGGCAAAGATCGCGATCGAGACCGTGAGGTAGTTGCGCCGCCCAAAGGTCGCCGTGAAGAAGGCGGTCATCGGCAGCACGACGACGTTGGACAGGATGTAGCCCGTGACGACCCACCCGATCTCGTCGGTCGTTGCGCCGAGATTCCCCGCCATCTGGGGCAGCGCCACGTTCACGATCGTGGTGTCCAGCACCTCCATGATGGCGGCCGTAATCAGGCCAAGCAGGATGAGCCATCGGTACCGGCTGACATCCGACTCGGCGATACTCGAAACCTGCCGTGCCACGGGGCGCGCTTCCTGCGTGTTGCTCATCGACGCACGCATCATACTACGCTCATGGCCGATCACAAAACGGATGTCGTCGTCATTGGAGCCGGGGTCGCGGGGTTGGCCGCGGCCGCCGATCTTGCCGCGAAGGGAGTCCATGTTCTCGTGCTCGAGGCGCGCGATCGCATCGGGGGCCGCATCGACACGCGGCGCGATCCGGACGTCGCCATTCCGATCGAGCTGGGTGCCGAATTCCTGCACGGCGACGCCCCGGAGACCACGGCGATCGTCGAGGCGGCGGGGCTGACCACGATCGAGGTGACGGGCGAGCAGTGGGGGCGCGTCGGAGGCCGCCTGCAGCAGCTCGAGGGGTTCTGGGATCGGGTCGGCGAGGTCATGAGTCATATCAATCCGAAACACACGCCGGATCGTTCCTTCTCCGAATTCCTCGCCACGCACCCGGGTGGCCGGCGCTTGGCCGAGGCGCGACGGCTCGCCAGGGACTTCGTGGAGGGATTTCAAGCGGCGGATGCGGCGCGGATCAGTGCGCGGGCGCTGGCCGAGGGAGCCGCAACGGACGAGTCTCGCGCGCGGCGGCTTCCCGCGGGATACGATCGCGTTCCGGATCACCTGGCCCGCGGCCTCGCCGGCCGGATCCAGCTTGGCGCCGTCGCCAGCCGGGTCGAGTGGAGACCGGGGCGCGTGCGTGTAGCGGCGCGGACGAGAGGCCCGGCGGCGGAGCAGCTCACGGTCTCGGCCCGGGCCGCGATCGTCACGGTGCCGATCGGGGTGCTGCAGGCGCGGCCTCCCGCGCCAGGCGCGATTGCGTTCGAACCGGATGTGCCCGCCATCCGACGGGCACTGTCCGGGCTGACCATGGGCGCGGCGGTGCGCGCCGTGTGCGCCTTTCGGGATCCCTTCTGGCGCGGGAGGTTGCGGGCACTTCCTCGAGGAGCCGCGCTCACCCACGCGAGCTTTCTCCACGGCTCGGGCTCGGCATTGCCGGTCTGGTGGACCACCTATCCGCTCCACGCCCCGATCCTGACGGGGTGGTCGGGCGGCCCCGCGACGACGGCACTCCTGACGGGTGGGATCTCTGCCGTCGAGCGCGCGGTGCCCGCCGCACTCGCCCGTCTTTTCGGCGTCTCCCCGCAGCGCGTCGCGCGCGCATTGAGTCGCTGTTGGTCCCACGACTGGGTCCACGATCCCTTCGCCCGTGGCGCGTACAGCTACGCCGTGGTCGGCGGGGCGGGGGCGTTCCGCGCTCTTGCCCGTCCGGTGGAACGGACGGTGTTCTTTGCCGGGGAAGCGACGCTCGACGACGGGCGCAACGGGACCGTCGACGGTGCGATCGCCTCGGGCCAACGCGCCGCGGCGCGCGTCGTGCGCCTGGCGGAGCGCTAGCCCAACCTAGCGCAGCGCCGTACCATCAATTAATTATTGATAGGATCGCGGCAAGCGCCCGACAGCGTACGTGTGGGGATTCCAGCGCAAGAGGAGCGGACCGCGAAAGACACGAGGAAGCGCGCCTCTATCGGGCGCCGAGCGGCGACACGAGACCGAACGGCCGGCCGCTTGGCCGAGACCGTGCGCGACCGGGCCCTGACCACGGTCGGCATTGGCGCTTCGGCGGGTGGTCTCGAAGCGCTAACCGAGCTGCTCCGGAACCTGCCGGCCAAAATGGGCGCTGCGTACGTCATCGTCCAGCATCTGGACCCGGCGCACGAGAGCCTGCTCGCCGAGCTGCTGGCGCGGGTGGCGCCATTCCCGGTGACGCAGGCGACGGACGATGTCCTGATCCGGGCGGATCATGCATACGTCATTCCGCCGGACACCACGATGATCGTGGTGGATGGGCATCTGCGGCTGGCCAAACGCAAACGCGCCCAAGCACCTGCACACCCGATCGATGTGTTCTTCCGCTCGATCGCCGAAATGAATGGAAGCAGCGCGATCGGCATCGTGCTCTCGGGGACGGGCACGGATGGCGCGGGGGGGCTTTCGACGATCAAGGGGGGGGGCGGCATCACCTTCGCGCAGGATCCCCAAACGGCGCGCTTTGACGGCATGCCGAGCGCCGCCATCGCGATGGGGTGTGTGGATTTTGTGCTTGCCCCGCGCGAGATCGCGAAGCGCCTGATCGAGATCACGCTGCATCCCTACATCACGGCCCCGACGGC
>PLLD01000246.1 GCA_003141205.1 Gemmatimonadota bacterium | reverse complement strand
GCGCATGACCGGGGGGAGCGCATGACCGGATCGGCATGGAGCTGAAGGGACGCGCCGCGCTCGTCACCGGAGCAGGGCGCCGGATCGGCCGCGCGATCGCGCTGGGGCTCGCGGGGAGGGGTGCGCGCGTTGCGGTGCATCATCACGAGTCGGGCGACGGGGCGGACGCGGTAGTCGCCACGATCCGTGCGGCGGGGGGAGAAGCGCAGGCGGTCGCCGGTGACATCAGTGATCCTGCCGCGCCCGCGCGCCTCGTTGATGCCGTGCTCGGCCGCTTTGGCGGGCTCGACGTTCTCATCAACTCCGCGGCGATCATGCTCCGGACGCCGTTCGGATCCGTGACCGCAGCGGATTGGGATCGCATCTTCGCGCTCAACCTGCGCGCCCCCTTCCTGTTGACGCAGGCCGCGGCGCCGGCGCTCACGGCACGGCGCGGTGCGATCGTCAACATTGCCGATCTCGCGGCGTTCGAGAGCTGGACGGACTACGTGCCCCACGGCATCAGCAAGGCCGGGGTCGTTCAGATGACGCGTGCGCTGGCCCACGCGCTGGCGCCGGCGGTCCGCGTGAACGCTATCGCGCCCGGGGCGATTCTTCTTCCCGATGCGTGGAGCGCCGCCGCCGGGGAGCGGCTCGCGGAGACCACGCCGCTCAAGCGCCTCGGGTCGCCGGAGGACGTGGTCGGCGCGGTGCTGTACCTGCTCGAGGCGGATTACGTCACGGGAGAGACGCTGATCGTCGACGGCGGGCGCCACATCCGGTGACGCCGGGCCGGACCTGGCCAGATTAACTACCCTATCGGACCTTCCGCACATGCAGACCGAGCCTCAAAATCAACCCTGGATTCGCCGCGAGCCGCTGATCATCATCGGCAGCGGTCCCGCCGCATGGACCGCGGCCGTCTACGCCGCGCGGGCGAATTTGAATCCGGTCGTGTACGAGGGAGAGGCATCGCGGGAGATGATCCCCGGCGGCCAGCTGATGTTCACCACCGACATCGAGAACTTTCCCGGCTTTCCCGAGGGGATCGGCGGCCAGGAGCTCATGGAGCGGATGCGGGCGCAGGCGATCCGCTTCGGCACGCGCGTGGTATCGGAGAATATCACGACCGTCGACTTCTCCCACCATCCGCACCGCTTCGTCACCAGCGGGGGATCCGAGGTCCGCGCGCTGGCGAGCATCGTTGCGACGGGCGCCCGAGCCAATTGGCTCGGACTCTCCAACGAGGAGCGGCTCGCGCGCTCGGGCGGCGGCGTCTCGGCCTGCGCGGTGTGCGACGGCGCGCTCCCGTTCTTTCGCGACAAGCGGCTCTTCGTGGCGGGGGGAGGTGACAGCGCGATGGAAGAGGCGACGTACCTGAGCAAGTACGCCAGCGAGGTCGTCATCGTGCATCGCCGGGACGCCTTTCGCGCATCGAAGGTGATGGTCGACCGCGCGCTCGCGAATCCCAAGATCCGGGTGCAATGGAACACACGAATCCTCGATGTCCTGGGCGACGACTTCATTACGGGGCTCCGGGTCGAGGATACCGCGACCGGGTGCCCGGCCGACCTCGAAGGGAGCGGGCTGTTCGTCGCGATCGGGCACACCCCGAATACCGAGTTTCTGCGCGGGCAGATCGCGCTGTCGCCGTCCGGTTACGTCGAGACGCCCTCACCCTGGCGCACGTGCACGAGCGTGCCCGGCGTCTTTGCGGCGGGCGACGTGATGGATGCGTATTACCGGCAGGCGATCACGGCCGCCGGGACGGGGTGCATGGCGGCGCTGGAAGCGGAGCGTTGGCTGGCGCACCACCACGTGCCCGGTGCCGAGCCACCGATGCTCGAGACGGTGGACGCACCAACTTTGTTGGAGCGAGAAAGTGGAGTGTAGAAAGTCGAGAGAGAGGAGAGTTAGCCGATCTCGGTCGTCACGCGGCGCATGGCCTCGCGCACGGCGTCGGCGGCGGTGACCGTCCGTCCGACGACGATGTAGCTCGCTCCGGCCTCCACGGCCTCGGCGGGCGTGACGACGCGGACCTGATCGTCCGATGCGCTCCCCGCCAGCCGAACGCCGGGAACGAGAAGCTTGAGGGCGTCGCCGTAGGCCTGACGGATTTCGGCGGCTTCATGGCCGCCGCAGACTATTCCGGTCACGCCACTCTGCCGCGCGAGGTCGGCCAGGCGGTGGACCTCTTCGCGGACGTTGACCGCGGGACGTCCCCACGCCTCGGCCGTCGTCGCCGCATCGAGCGACGTCAGCACGGTCACGGCGAAGACCTCCGGCGGGGTGCCCGAGCCTGCTCCCTGTCGGGCGCCTTCGACGGCTGCCTCCATCATGGCCCGGCCGCCGGTCGCGTGGACGGAGATGAGCCGGGCGCCGATGCGGGCCGCGCTGCGCGCCGCCCCCCGGACGGTGTTCGGGATGTCGTGGAACTTGAGGTCCAGAAAAACGTCGCACCCGTGGTCGCGCAGCGCTTTGACCGTCGCCGGTCCCGCCGCCGTGAAGAGCTCGCCCGCAATCTTGTAGAAGTGACAGAGGTCGCCCAGATGCGACACGATCATGAGGGCGGATTCGGTCGTGGGAACGTCGAGGGCGACGATCGGTACGGCCCGGGCGGCGGGCCGGCTCGGGCGTTCGGTGGAGCTTGCGGTCTGCGTGACGCTCACGTTGTCCACTCCAGACGCCCGATGACGTCCGTCAGGGTTTCGATGCCATGGCGCCGGCACCACTCACCGAGGGCGGTGACGAGTCGTTCCGGCAATCGCGGGTCCTGCATTGCGGCCGTTCCGATACCGACCAGCGTCGCCCCAGCGACGATATACTGCACGATTTCCTCCACGGTTGCGATCCCCCCGACGCCGATGATCGGGACACGCACGGCCCGCGCCACGCGCGCCGTCGCAAGGAGGCCGACGGGCAGGAGGGCAGCGCCGCTGACGCCGCCCGTCCCGAACCCGAGGACGGGGCGCCGTGTCTCGGGATCGATGATGAGCCCGGGAAGAGTATTCACGACCGTAATCCCGTCCGCCCCCGCGTCGACCGCCGCCTGGGCGGCCGCCCCGATATCGGACAGGGTGGGGGAAAGTTTCACGAAGAGCGGCTTGCGCGTGGCGGCGCGGACACGCGCGACGAGCTCAGCCAGAACGGTGCGATCCGCCCCGAACTCCAGTCCGCCGTGGTGCACGTTGGGGCAACTGACGTTGAGCTCGAATCCGGTGGCGCCCGGCGCATCGGACAACCCGCCGACGACGGCGACGAAATCGTCGATCGTGCCGCCCACGACGTTGACGAGGACGCGCGCCCGCGAGAGGTGGGTGGCGAGCCAGGGGAGATGCTGGTCCCGCACCGCGGCGAGACCGGGATTGGCGAGGCCGACCGCGTTGATCATTCCGCCGCGAAATTCGGCGACGCGCGGTTGGGGTGCGCCGGCCCGCGGCTCCACGCTGACCGCCTTGGTGACCAGACCGCCCAGCCGGTCGAGATCCAGCACACCCGCGAGCTCTGCCCCGTACCCGGCCGTACCGGCGGCGAGGAGGATCGGATTTTGAAAGTCGATGCCGGCGGCGCGAACCGCGAGCGGAGAGTGGGCGGCCCGCGGTGTCGTCGGCCGGTCGGTCACTGGACCGTGGTGCTCACGCGGTGATCGTAGCGGGCGAGATACTCGGCCGCCGCGGCCGCGACGGCCGCCGCGATCTTGCGCTGTCCCGCCGGATCGCTGAGGAAGCGCGCGTCCGCGACGTTGGTGCCGAACCCGATCTCGACGAGGACGGAGGGCATGTACGCGGTGACGAGGACGNNACGCGGAACCCCGCCTGCTTGACGCCGCGATTCGGCCCGGGGTGAACCCGGGCCAGATGGCGCTGGATGAGGTCCGCAAGATCGCTCGATTCACGCAAATGCTCATTCTGCTCCATGTCCTTCATAATGAAGTTAAGCGGATCGTGTGCGCCCGCCCCACCGCCGGGCTCGAAACGGACCGCTTCATTCTCCATACGCTCCACCCGACGGGCATCCTCCGTCTTGGCGGTTGCGAGAATGTACGTCTCGAATCCGCGCGTGGCCGAGGGCTCGTGCCACGCCGGATTGGCGGCGTTGACGTGAATGGAGACGAAGAGGTCGGCGTGGCGCCCGTTGGCCATCCGGCCGCGATCGTCGAGGGCGATCAGCGTGTCGCTCGTCCGCGTCTGGACGACGCCGATGCCGCGGGCGCGCAGCTCCGCGCCGACCTGCGCGGCGACGGCAAGCGTGATGTCCTTCTCGATGATCTCGCCTCCAGCCCGTCCCCCCGCCGGCGCGCGCATCCCGTTGTCCGGCCCGCCATGGCCTGCGTCGACGACGACCAGGTGCTGCCGCGCGAACACCATGGGTGGCGCTTCGCCGGGAGAAGCGATCTCGCGAGGATTTGCGGTAGCCGAGTCTCCGACGAGAACATCACCCGATGGGTCCGTGGTGCCCGCACCACGGTCGTCCGCCGCTGCCGGCTGGTCGGCCGCGCCACTCGGTGCGTCGTGCCGCGGGACGCTGACGTGTCGGGTGCGCGGCGGGGGAAGGCCGGCGAAGATCCGGATCTCCACGTGGGCGGCATCATAGAGGATCCCCGTCGCCAGGTGCGGGACGACATCGGCCAGGACCGCGAGCGGTAGATATAGATGGCCCGCCTCGACGTACGGCGGAGCGGGGAGCGGGATAGCCAGCGTATCCGCGCGGGCAAAGGGCCAGCCATCGGCGAGTTGCAGCGAGACGCGCGGAAAAACCATGCGGAATCGGCCATCCTCGAGCGGCTCGACCGTGCCTCCGAGGGCTGCTGCGAGGCGGTCGGCGCGCACGGCCGTGCCGGCGGCACCCGTGACGAGCGGGATCTGCGTGGCGCGGGCGGCGCCCTCGCGCACCGTGAGCACGGCGGGCGGAACCGTATCCGTCGCGTGCAGCGGGACCGCGGTCAGGGCCTGTACCACGCCGACGATGAAGGCGGCGGGGATCACCGCGAGCGGCTCATCGGGGGCTCATCGGGG
>PLLD01000041.1 GCA_003141205.1 Gemmatimonadota bacterium | reverse complement strand
CGGCCACCTGCCGAATGAGCGCTGGCACGTGATGGGGACTCGTATTGCGCCGGATCGCCATCTTGATGCGCCCTTCGAGCGCGGCGTCGAGGACGTGGCCCGCCGCGAGCTGGACGAAGAGTAGGACGCGACCATCGCCCGCGATCACGTGCTCGACGGCGACGCTGTCCAGGACTTCCGGGACCGTCTCGACCTGGCGATAGATCTCGGCCGTGCCGATGCGCACACCCCCGGGGTTGAGCGTCGTGTCGCTGCGTCCGTAGATGATGAGACCGCCGGTGGACGTGAGGCGGGCCCAATCCCCGTGCCGCCAGACACCCGGAAAATGGGTGAAGTACGCCTCGCGGTACTTCCTTTGCCCCGGATCGTTCCAGAACGCGATGGGCATGCTCGGGAACGGCTGCGTGCAGACGAGCTCCCCCGCCACGTCACGGACGGGCCGCCCCGCCGCGTCGAAGACATCGACCGCGAGACCGAGCCCGCGCCCCTGCAGCTCCCCCCGCCGCACCGGGCTCAGCGGATTCCCGAGGGCGAAACACGATACGATGTCCGTTCCCCCGCTGATGCTCGCCAGCCAGACATCCGGTTTGACGTCGCGGTAGACATAATCGAAGCTGTGGGCCGCGAGCGGACTCCCCGTTGAAAGGATCGCGCGCAGTCGCGAGAGATCGTGCGTCGCGGCCGGCGTCAGACCAAGCTTCTCGATCTGCGCGAGGTACCGCGCGCTCGTCCCGAACACCGTGATGCCGATGTCCTGAGCAAGATCCCAGAGAATCGAAGGGCGCGCCGCCGCGGCCCCGTCGTACAGCACGATCGTCGCGCCGGCTCCGAGCGCGGCGACCAGCCAATTCCACATCATCCACCCGCACGTGGTGTAATAGAAGACCCGGTCGCCGCGCCGCACGTCAGTCTGCAGCACCTGCTCCTTGAGGAGCTGCAGCAACGGTCCTCCCGCACCATGCACGATGCACTTCGGCAGGCCGGTCGTCCCCGACGAGAACAGGATCAGCGCCGCCCTGTCGAAGGGTCCGCGATCGAATGGCGGCGTCACCGTCCCGCGATGATCCGCCAGCCACTCGCGCCACCCCACGGCTTTCGGAATGGTGGCGAGATCGCGCGTCCCCTCCGGGTCCTGGTGCGCGACGATGACCGTTTGCACGACGCTGGGCAGTTGCCGCGCCACGTCGGCCGCCCGGCCGAGCGTGTCGATCGATTTCCCCGCATACGTGTAGCCATCGGCACACAGGAGCACCCGCGGAGCGACCTGCCCAAAGCGATCGAGGATCCCCGGAACGCCGAAGTCCGGCGAGCTGCTGCTCCACACCGCGCCCAGCGCCGTCGTCGCCAACATCGCGATGACGGTTTCCGGAATGTTCGGCAGGCACGCCGCCACGCGGTCGCCCGGACCGACCCCGGCCTCCTGCAGCGCGCCCGCGCACGCCGCGACCTCGGCTCGCAGCTCGGCAAAGGTGAGTTGCCGGCGGCGGCCCGTCTCGCCGGTCGCAATGATCGCCACAGCATCGTCCGCGTAGCGCAGGAGATTTTCCGCCACGTTGAGCCGGCTGCCGGAGAACCACCGCGGCCCGGCATCGACATCCGGGGGCGCCATCCGCTCGAGACCGTGGACGACGCTATCCCATGGATCGCCCGACGGACGCTCGTCGGCAATGATCCCGAACCAGCGCCACGCCGCGGCCCAGAAGGCTGCCGGATCGGCCACCGACCAGTCGTAGACCGTCGCGTACGCGTCTGGATCGTCGGCGGGACGGAGCTCGCTGACGCCGTTCGCTGTTTGCGCCGCCATGAACGCCGCCAGATTGCTGTTCCGTCGCATGTCCGCCGACGGTTCCCACATGATGTCGTTCATCATCCCTTGCCGTGGACTTGCCCTGCCCCCGTCCCGATCCGTGGTGGGCGGAGGAAATCAAACCGCTAAATTCCCCCGGTGCACCCGCGGTTGGCCACCCTCCGCATCCCGGACTTCCGACTGCTCCTGATCGGCAATTTCGTCGGGAGCTTCGGGCTCCAGATGCAGGCCACGGCGGTCGGGTGGGAGCTGTACGACCGCACACACTCGGCGTACGCGCTCGGATTCGTCGGGCTCGTGCAGGTCGTCCCCCTGTTCGTCCTTGCGCTCCACGCCGGCCACTTCGTCGACACGCATGACCGCCGCCGCGTCCTGATCTGGGCCAACAGCGCGTTTGGCGCCGCGGCCGTCGGACTCGCCCTCCTGTCCTGGCTCGGCGGACCAGTCACGGGGCTGTACGCGTGCCTTCTCGTGACGGGCGTCGCCCGCGCATTCTATGGTCCCGCGCGGAACGCGCTTCTCCCCGTCCTCGTGCCCGATGACCACCTCACCAACGCGGTCACGTGGAATAGCGGGGCCTTTCAGCTCGCCGCGGTCCTCGGACCGGCCATCGCCGGGGCGCTGATCGCCGTGACCGGACGGCCGCTCACTGTGTATCTCCTTTCCGCCGCCTGCTGGGCGAGCTACGGCATCATGGCGGTGCGCATCCGATATCACGATGTCGATCGCTCCAGCGAAGATATTCGCTGGCGTGAGCTCGTCGGCGGCGTCCGTTTCGTCTGGCACACGCCGCTGATCCTGGCGACGATCACGCTCGACCTCATGGCCGTGCTCCTGGGCGGAGCGACGACCCTGCTCCCGGTCTATGCCAAGGACATCCTGCACGTCGGCCCCGCCGGACTGGGCTGGCTCGACGCGGCCCCTTCCCTCGGCGCGGTCGCCATGGCCGTGTGGCTCGCCGCGCGTCCGCCGATGCGCCACGCGGGCCCGACCTTACTCTGGGCGGTCGCGGGCTTCGGTGCGGGGACTATCCTCTTTGGCATCGCGCGCGCCTTTCCCATCGCGCTCGCGATTCTCGTGGCGATCGGCGCGCTCGACATGATCAGCGTGGTCGTCCGCTCCACGCTGGTGCCCCTCCTTACCCCCGACGACATGCGCGGCCGAGTGGGAGCGATCAACAGTCTGTTCATTGGGACGTCGAACCAGTTTGGCGGGTTCGAGTCCGGTGTGGTCGCCGGCGCGTTCGGCCCCGTGTTCTCGGTCGTCTCGGGCGGGGTCGGGACGCTGCTCGTCGTGGCCGCGGCGGCGTGGTACTGGCCCGAGGTTCGCCACCTCGGGAGCTTGCAGACGGCGGGCGCAGGCGCCGCGGACGCGGCACATTCCAATCCGCTGGACCCGGACGGGATCCACATATCATTGACCACTGGGGGGTGACGCCGTGTGGCACACGATCTGGCGGGACCTGGTGATACCGGGCGTGCCGGTGATCGAAAAGGTCATCCGCACGCTCGGCGTATACATCTTCTTGCTGTTGGGTCTGCGGCTGGCAGGCAGGCGCGAGCTGACGCAGCTCAACCCATTCGATCTCGTCGTCCTGCTCGTGCTCTCGAACACCGTGCAGAACGCCATCATCGGCAACGACAACTCGCTCCTCGGCGGGATCTTGGGGGGGGCCGTGCTGCTGGGGATCAACTACTGGGTGGTTCGGTTTCTGTACAGCCATCCCATCCTCGACCGCTGGGTCGAGGGCGATCCGACCATGTTGATCCGCAACGGCCGGGTGATCGAGCACCGGCTTCGGCGCGAGGTCATCACCCGGGCGGAGCTCGAACAGGCCGCACGCAAACAAGGGATCGAGTCGTTGGAGGGCGTGAAGTCGTGTCGGCTGGAAACCGGCGGCGCGTTGACGTTCACGGCGACCGAGCCGACGAGGGAGGACGAGCGCCAGAACACCATCCTGCGCCGGCTCGATGCGATCGACGCGCGCCTCCAGCAGCTCAGCCAGGCGTGAAGATCACGCCGGCGGGATTCGCATAGATGTTCGCGGTGCGGCCACGCAACAACGCCACGAGCGTGAGACCCGACGCCTCGGCGAGCCGGATCGCGAGACCCGTGGGGCGCGAGACGGCGGCGAGGAGCGGGACGCCCGCCACCGTCGCCTTCTGCACGAGCTCGTAGCTCGCCCGGCTCGTCATCACGATGAATCCGTCCGCCGGATCGGTCCCCGCGCGCGCGAGCGCGCCCAGGACCTTGTCAAGCGCGTTGTGTCGCCCCACGTCCTCGCGGACCACACGCAGCTCGCCATCCGGCGCCGCCCACGCGGCGGCGTGCACGGACCCCGTCGCCTGATTCAACGTCTGCCGTCCGTAGAGTGACGCCTCCGCGCGCCAGAGCGCCTCGGCCGCGATCGGCGCGCGTCGCCCTACCGTCCGCAGGGGCCGCAATGTGTCCGCAATCGTCTGTACGCCGCACAACCCGCAGCCCGTGCGACCCACCAGCTGCCGCCCGCGGTTCGCGAGCGCGTCGGCCGCGTCCTGCGGAATCACGAGCTGGATCTCGACGCCCTGCGAATACGGCACGACCGTGCACCCGGTAATGTCGGCCGGTGCCGGCACGATCTCCTCCGTCAGCGTAAAGCCGACCGCGAAGTCCTCGTAGTCGGCCGGCGTCGCCATCATGACGACGTGCGGGTGATTGTTGTAGGCGAGCGCGACCGGCACTTCTTCGGCGACGGCCGCCGATGCCTCCGTCCCGACACGTCCGTCGAGGCGGATCAACGGCCGGGTGCGCGAGGGCGCGCTGTAGCCCAAGCCCAGGAGCGGGTGGCCCGGGGTCAGCTGCGGCGGCAGCGTGCTGCTCATGGCGTCACGCCGCCGAGGCCGAGCGTCGGGGCGACGGCGCGCATCGCGTCGATGACGCACTGAATGTGGCCGTTGAGGTCGACCCCCAGCTCTGACGCGCCCGCGACCACGTCGTCGCGATTCACCCCCCGCGCAAACGCCTTGTCCTTCATTTTCTTCCGGACCGACGCCGCGTCCACGTCGTGCACGCTGCGCGACGGGCGCACGAGGGCGGTGGCGGTGATGAGCCCCGTCAGCTCGTCGACGGCGAAGAGCGTCCTGGCCATCGCCGTCGCGCGCGGCACGCCGGTGTAGCTCGCGTGACCGAGGATCGCGTCGAGGATGTCGTCCGGGTAGCCGCGATCGCGCAGGACCCGCACCCCTTCCGCGGGATGGCCTTCGGTGGCCGAGTGCTCTGCGTTGGGATACCGCTCGTAA
>PLLD01000243.1 GCA_003141205.1 Gemmatimonadota bacterium | reverse complement strand
GAGCGCTGGTATCGGCGTCACAACGATCAGCTTCGCGTCGTGCGGTCGGCGGGGTTCGTGGCCACCGATGATGGTCCAGGACTTCAACTTCACGTCGTTGGCGGAAGCAGTGTCGTCCCGCGATGGCGCTCATGACTTTCGGCGCAGTCTTGTTGGTCTTTCTCGTCGTATACCTAACGGGCCGTCTGCTGCGCTGGCGCGGGCGCCGGTATTATTGGGTGGACGGCGATGAGCCTCCGGCTCGTTGATGCCACGCGAGTCTCTCAGTTGCGGTCAGACTGGCGCGGCCACGCCATTCGACTGACCCTGGGCGTACCACTGCACACGCGTAACCGCGCCACGCCGCGGTGATGTCATCGCGATTTCGGCGACCGGGATCTCGCCCAAGGTCGGGCACTATCGCGGTGCGCGGCGAAGGTGCGCCGCCCCGGCCGCTTCACGTCGACCAAGAGAGCGACCCACGGCCGACGTGGAGAAGGTAGAGGTCGGGAAGGGCCTCCTTTTGCCGTGTTGCCCGGGCTTAGGTGACAACCGTAGATGGCGAAGCCAAGCAGCTCGAGCAGCCGCACCACCGCGCGTTGCTCGGCCTTCTCCGTAGTCTTGCCGATGAGCGTGTGCGCGTGACCGGGAGTCGCCGCCGAGGTCCCGACGTATGGTTCAGCTCGTTGTGTCACGAATTGTGTCTTTTTTCGTGCCGGTCCATGCGGCTCGGATCCGCGTCCTGCTCTGATAACAAGCGCTCCGGGCGCGCGTGCCCGGCGCCAGAACGACTTAAAATCCCTTGGGCGTAAGCCCATGTGGGTCGCCCCCCACGCCCGGCATCGTCGTACGATCCTTCGCATGGTCGCGCGGACGGGAGCCGTCACGCCTTACGCTGAGGCGGCTTTGCCGCTCAATCGGGCGGCTGCTGTCAAGACACCGGGAAACCGGCGAAGTAAGGGCAACGCGTACCTCACCGCAGCCGGGGTCATCGCCCAATGAGCGATCAGCGCCGCCGTATGAATGCGAGGTGCAAAAATTCGCCGCCAAGCGGCCGCATAATCCGCGCTCACCGCATCGATGCGGTGGTCGGACAGCATCTCGACCGGCTCCGCCGTAAGGCGCTTGCACAACTCCCACGCCGACTGCATCGCCATGCCGATTCCCTCGGCCACGACGGGGTGGGCTTCGCCTGCCGCATTGCCAACAAGAAAGATGCCGTCGAAGGCACGCGCTCGGATGCCGGGCCGAATCGGCCCCGCAGACAACCAGTCATCCTCCAGCCTGGCGCCCGCTAGCGCCTCACGCACGGCTCGGCAGGATTCCTTGATATGCGCGAGCACGGCATCGGCGGCCTTCATCGACCCGGCAGCCTGCCGCGCGCTCTGCAGTTGGTCCCGGCGGATGCAAAGGGACAGGCTCACGCGGCCTTGATCGCTATGGACCATCCCGCCGTAACCGCCTGGAAAAATGAGCATGGGCATGAGACCGGCTGGCAATCTGCTGTCCAGAAAACGCGCTTTGAAACCGAACAGATCGGACGGCCGCGAAGCCAAGCGCGCGGACTGCGTGGGCAATGGCCCCGGTTCCCACGATCCATGAGCGGCAACAACGATTCGCGAACACAACTTTCTGGATTGACGACTCGTCCGGCAGACGGCCGTGCAAACGTACGCGCCACTCGTTTTCACCAAATCGACCGCGGACCAGGGCTGCCAGACGCTCGTCCCGGCCGCCGCGGCCCGATCCAGGAGAAGCGCGTCGAGACGATCCCTCCCCAACGCCCTGCCCGATCCGTATGTCACCCCGTCTTCTGCGCGCGGGCGAGGCATGCCGGACGTCAAAACCTGATCGCCCGAGAACAGCCCGACTTCAGTCACGTCCGGCCCAGCCAATTCACGGAATGATTCGGCCACGCCCAGACGCCGCAACAGGGGGAAATTTGTGGCCGAAAGAAATTCGCCGCACACCTTTCGGCGGGGGAAGGTTGCCTTCTCGACCAATGCGACCGACCACCCGGCGTTCGCCAATAGAAGCGCGGCCGTCGCTCCGCTTGGGCCGCCGCCAATTATCAATGCGTCAAAAGTCGAGGTCGTCATCGGTCACTGTAGTTCATCGAGCAGGATAGTTGGCCGCCGCGGCATTCCGTTACCTATGGCCGAGCTCGGTCGTTAATAATAGACGACCTCAGCCATTCGGTATCCCGACAATTGCCGACCCGTAGCGCCGATTAGGCGTACTGCCCCCCGGCCGAGCGTCTCCTCTCTCAGGAGCTCTTCCATGACCACGCTTCGTCCCGGGTATTTCCTTGCTATCGGCGGCGCGATCCTCCTCGCGGCGTGCAGCTCATACTCCGACGCACCGGCTGGCGCCACGCTCACGATTCGCGCCTCCGTCTCCGCAAGCAATTCATTGAACGCGAGCATCGCCCAGCCCTCGCGGCTGCTCTTTGGCGGCGGGAATACGCGTGCCGGCGACATCGTCGGGGATCCGGCGTCGATCGACATCGGCATGTACGCGCTGTACATCAGCCAGAATGGCGATTGCAGTAACGCGACCCTCGTCCAGGACCACGGCACGCAGGCGACCGTCGTCGACTTCATGCAGAATCCCGTCCTCTTCACGGGATCGCCCGCGGCCGGATCCTACGCCTGTATCGGCGTAAAACTCTCCGATGTGATCTCGTTCACCCCGAAGACGAGCTTCGGATACTGCGATTCCACGCAGACGTACGCAATCGACATCTATCGTTCGGACAACACGGATCCGAACGACTCCTCGACGTATTGGCGCGACATCGACCTCAACGCGATCGCGGCCCACGGCACGGACGCCGCGCCCGTCGACGACCATGTCCTGCTGCTGTTCACGCGTGATACGGCGGCCGCACTCGCGCGCGGCTTCAACTCGGGCCAGACCCTCCAGCTGGGCGCGTCCCTCGTCGTGCCAGGCACCCAGACCTTCGTCTGGGGCGGCAGCGGAACCGTCCTGTCCGACTCGATCTCCACGAGCTGTGGATTGAACCCGGGGAGCCCGACATTCGAGTAGCGCCATAGTAGTGCCATAGACGAAAGCGCCTCCCGGGGTTCATTTATCGGCACGCCCCCCCCCGCACGGAATCCCCGTCGCGGGGCGGGCGGCCCCGGCGCCGGGGCCCCACCCCGGAGGAGACGCTGCATGTCCGCGCTGCTGACGTTGGTGTTCATCGCGATACTCATCGCGGGTTTCTATCGGTCGATCGTCTTCGCCAGCGGCACCGGCGGCATCCGCCTTCCCTCCTTTCATCCCGAGCGCGGCACCCTCTACTTCGTCGTCGCGCTCGGCGTCGTCTCGATCCTCGTGTCGTACACGACCGTCAACACGGGATACGTCGGCGTCGTCACCCGCTTCGGCAACGTCACGCGCAGCCTCGACCCGGGGCTGCATTTCATCATCCCCTTCGTCGAGGCCGTCCATCCGGTCAACACGCAGACGCAAACGGCCAAGCCCGACGAGTTGGCTGCCAGCCACGACCTGCAAGTCGTCCACACCCAGGTGACGCTGGCCTTTCACATCGATCCGCAGTACGCGGGCTACGTCTACACGCAGCTCAATGACGAGGCGACGCAGAAGGTCGTCGTGCCGGCCATCCTCGAGGCGATCAAGGCCCGCACGGCGCAATACGACGCGCAGCAGCTGATCAGCGAGCGGGCCGCGGTCCGCGACGGAATCGAGGACTTCGTCAGGCAGCGTCTCCAGCCCTACCACATCATCGCGGAGAACGTCTCGATCACGGACTTCAATTTCTCGGAGGAGTACAACAAATCGATCGAGGCCAAGGTCACGGCCGCCCAACTGGCCGAGAAGGCGCAGAATGATCTGACGAGAATCAGGATCGAAGCCGAGCAAAAGGTCACGCAGGCGAAAGCCGAAGCCGAGGCGCTGGAAATTCAGAAGGCCGCGGTAACGCCCGAGCTGATCCAGCTCCGCACGATTGAAATGATGGACAAGCACTGGAACGGGCAGCTGCCCAGTGTCGTCGTCGGGCAGTCCGGCGGCGCGCTATCGACCATCGACGTGCTCTCGGCCGCCCACTTGAAGGGCGGACGGGACTGACACCGGAGCAGCGCCGGGCGGCGCCGGCCGCGGACGCCAGAGGAAACGACCGGGCTGCTTCCGAAAGGCGGCCCAGACGGCCCGCCACACGGCGCGGCGCTCGATCCTGTCGAGTCCGCGCGCTCGCTCGGCCACTCGCAGGGAGAGATAGAACGCCACACCGAAGTTGAGCGTTCCGATGCACAGCAGGCCGACGATCCCCCAGATGAGTGGGGCCGCGGCCACCCCGCCGCGCGCCAGCTCGCCACTCGCCGCGAGGGCGAAGGAGCCCGCCGACAACGTCACGTGGCGGACCTCGATCGGGAGACCGATGAAGGCGAAGGCGAGCGGGATGAAGCCGAGCAGGAATCCGATCGCCACGTTCGTCGCGATCCCGCCCAGCTGACGGTCGAGAATCGCCGACAACCGGCGCGCATTGCGGCGCCCGAGGAATTGTCGCACACGGGGACTCGCCGCCACGGCCTCCGG
>PLLD01000217.1 GCA_003141205.1 Gemmatimonadota bacterium | reverse complement strand
TCTTGCCCAGCTTCACCTGCACACCGTTTCCGTTCGGCGTCGGGATGTTAAGGGTCACGTAGAGCTGCGTCATGTCGCCGCTCGGCCCCAGGCTCAAGCCGCCCGACTGCAGGACCGGGGCGTTCTGGCCAAAGAGGAGGTCCGCGTGCACCCCCGCGTCGAGCTTCGTCGGGTCATACGGCCGATCGACGACGAGCTTGAACGCGTTCAACGTGAACGCATTCTGGAACCGGTCGTAGAGTCGCCCCTCGATCGAACGCCCCGTCGGGTTGTTCGACCAGGCGTAGGCCGCCTCCCCGTATCCGCTGAGCTTGAGCCCCCCCAACGCAGTCTCCACATGATTCGCCACCGGTGCGGCCGGCCCCTGCGCGGTATCCGCCTTCTTCGTGGTGTCGGCCTTCTTCGTCGTGTCGGCGACTGACTGTGCCGCCGATATCGAATCCTGTGCTCGCGTGTCTGCGTGAGCGCGAGCAAGACAGGGCGTCGCGGCGGCGATCGCCGCCGCAATGAGCGTGGTCTTCATTTATGGTCTGCCTTCGGCGGCGCCACGACTGAGTCCAGCGCGAGGTTGAGCTCGAGGACGTTGACTCGTGGCTCGCCCAGGAAGCCGAGTTGGCGGCCCTCCGTGTGGGCGGCCACGAGCGCCTGCACGCGCTCGGGCGGCACGCTCCGCGCCCGCGCGACGCGCGCCACCTGCAGCGCCGCGTTGGCGGGTGAGATCTCCGGATCGAGTCCCGAGGCCGACGATGTGACCATGTCGGACGGGATATGGCCCTTTTCGGCGCCCTCGTTCTTCACCGCGCTGTCCACGGCCTGCGCGATGAGCGTGTCCGCGAGCTTACGGTCGGTCGGCCCCTTGTTCGTCCCCGACGACGAGTCGCCAACGTATCCTGATCCGGCCGCGGAGGGGCGCGGGTGGAAATAGTACGGCTGGCTAAACGACTGGCCGATCAGGCTGCTGCCAACCGTCTGGCCGTTCGCGGCGACGAGCGACCCGTTCGCCTGCGCGGGAAAGACGAGCTGGGCGATGGCGGTGACGATCCCCGGATAGATGAGCCCCGTGATCACGATGAGCAGAGCCGTGATCACGATCGCGGGGCGGAGCTGATTGCGCAACATGGAATGCACCTCCGATCAGACGAGGTGGAGCGAGACGAGCAGCATGTCGATCGCCTTGATGCCGACGAACGGGACGATGATCCCCCCCCCACCATAGATGACGAGATTACGGCGCAGGATCGCCGCCGCGCCCGCCGGCCGGTACCGCACGCCACGGAGCGCGAGCGGGATGAGCGCGACGATGATCAACGCGTTGAAGATCACGCTCGCGAGGATCGCGCTCTGCGGCGAATGCAGCCGCATGATGTTGAGCGCCTGCAGCGCCGGTAACGCCAGGATGAACATCGCGGGGATGATCGCGAAATACTTGGCGACGTCGTTGGCGATCGAGAACGTCGTGAGCGCGCCCCGGGTCATGAGCAGCTGCTTCCCGATCTCGACGATCTCGATCAGCTTCGTCGGATTCGAATCGAGGTCGATCATGTTCCCGGCCTCTTTCGCCGCCTGCGTCCCCGTGTTCATCGCGACACCCACGTCGGCCTGGGCGAGCGCGGGGGCATCGTTCGTCCCATCGCCAGTCATCGCGACGAGCCGCCCGCCCGCTTGCTCGCGCCGGATGAGCGTCATCTTGTCCTCGGGCGTCGCCTCGGCGAGGAAATCATCGACGCCGGCTTCCTGCGCGATCGCCGCGGCGGTGAGCGGATTATCGCCCGTGATCATGACGGTCCGGATCCCCATCGCGCGCAGCCGGTCGAACCGCTCGCGCATCCCGCCCTTGACGATGTCCTTGAGGTAGATCACCCCGAGCGGACGCGCGACGCCCCGCTCGCGCTCGGCCACCACCAGGGGGGTCCCGCCCTCCCGCGCGATGCCCGCGATGATCCCCTCCAACTCCGCGGGAATCGTCCCTCCATGGCCCTGCACCCAGCGCGCGATCGCGTCTCCCGCCCCTTTGCGCAGCTCCGTCCCGTCGCGGAGATTCACGCCGCTCATCCGCGTCATCGCGCTGAACGCGACGAACTCCAGCTCATGCCCTCCAGAGCCGCCGTTCCCGCCCTCGCCGTCGGCAAACTGGCGACCGCGGATGGCGAACTTCTCCTTTGCCAGAACGACGATGCTCCGCCCCTCGGGCGTCTCGTCCGCGAGCGACGCGAGCTGCGCGCGGTCGGCCAGCCGCTCGGCCGGCACCCCCGGCAGCGGCACGAATGACACGGCCTGGCGGTTCCCCAGCGTGATCGTCCCCGTCTTGTCGAGGAGCAGCGTGTTCACGTCCCCGGCCGCCTCGACCGACCGACCGCTCATCGCGATCACGTTCTGCTGGATGACGCGGTCCATCCCCGCGATCCCGATCGCGGAGAGAAGGCCGCCGATCGTGGTCGGGATGAGGCACACCAGGAGGGAGACGAGCACGGGAATGCTGATCGACGTGCCGGCGTAGATCGCGAAGGGCTGCAGCGTCACCACCGCCAGCAGGAACACGATGGTCAGCCCGGAGAGCAGGATCGTGAGGGCGATCTCGTTCGGCGTCTTCTGCCGCGATGCACCCTCGACGAGCGCGATCATCCGGTCGAGAAACGTCTCCCCCGGATTCGCCGTGACGCGAACGATGAGGTAATCGGACAGAACCTTGGTGCCACCCGTCACCGCGGAGCGGTCGCCCCCGGACTCACGGATCACCGGGGCCGACTCGCCGGTGATCGCCGACTCGTCCACCGACGCGACCCCTTCCACGACATCGCCGTCGCACGGGATGATCTCACCGGGCGTCACGATCACGAGATCGCCCTTGCGGAGGGCGTTGGACGCGATCGTCTCGAACGCCTCGCGGTTCGCGAGGCTGCGGAGCCGCTTGGCCTGCGTCTCCATCCGCGCCTTGCGAAGGGTATCCGCCTGGGCCTTGCCCCTCCCCTCCGCCATCGCCTCGGCGAAGTTCGCGAACAGCACGGTGAACCAGAGCCAGACGGTGATCTGGAGCGTGAAACCCACGTCGCCGCGGCCCGTTACGAGGTCACGCAGCAGCACGAGCGTCGTCAGCGCGCTCCCGGCGAGGACCACGAACATGACGGGGTTTCGCACCATGTGGCGCGGGGCGAGCTTCACGACCGCGTCGCGTGCGGCGCGGCGGACGATCGCGGGATCGAAGAGGGGGCGGGCCGTGGCGGTCATGTTAGTAGAGGGTCCCCGCGTGCATGAGGAAGTGCTCCACGATCGGCCCAAGGGCGAGGGCCGGGAAGAACGTGAGAGCGGTCACGATCAGGATGACGCTGACGAGGAGCGCGGTGAACAGCGGCGTCGTCACGGGGAAGGTCCCCGCCGATTCAGGCGCGGTCCGCCGCTCGGCCAGGAATCCCGCGAGCGCGAGCGCCGGCACCATCATCGCGAACCGCCCGAACAGCGTCGCGAAGCCGAACATCGTGTTGTAGAAGTAGGTCGTCCCCGTGAGCCCAGCGAACGCGCTGCCGTTATTGGCGACCGTCGAGCTGAATGAGTACAGGATCTCGGAGAATCCGTGCGGACCCGTGTTATTGAGCCCGGCGAGCCCCGCGGGCAGCACGGTGGCGACCGCCGCGAAGGTCAGCACGACAAACGCGTAGACCAGGATGTACACCATGACGACCCGGATCTCGCGGCTCTCGATCTTCTTACCCACGTATTCCGGCGTGCGGCCCACCATGAGCCCCGCGATGAACACGGCAAGAACGATCTCCACGATCATCGCGTACAGCCCCGACCCGACGCCGCCGAACACCAGCTCGCCCAGCTGCATGTTCACCATGGGCACGAGCCCGCCGATCGGCGTGAACGAGTCATGCATGCCGTTGACCGCCCCGCAGGATGCGTCCGTGGTGACCGTCGCGAAGAGGGCGGTGCTCGCGATCCCGAAGCGGACCTCCTTCCCCTCCATGTTGCCGCCGGGATTGGTGGCCGACGCCACGACGTCGACACCGCGCGCCGCGTGGATGGGATTGCCGCGCGCTTCGGCCCAGTACGCCGTCGCCGCGCCGCCAAGGAACAGCAGGAACATGGCGGCCCAGACCGCCCAGCCATGGCGCTGTTTCTTGACCATGTAGCCGAGGAACCACGTCAGACCCGCGGGAATGATGAAGATCGCGAGCATCTGGAGCAGGTTTGACCACGGCGTCGGGTTCTCGAACGGGTGCGCCGAGTTGGCGTTGAAGAACCCGCCGCCGTTGGTCCCCAGCTGCTTGATCGCCTCCTGGCTCGCGACGGGACCCATCGGAAGGGTCTGTGTCGCGCCCTCGAGCGTGGCGGCGTGGACGTATGGGTGGAAATTCTGAATCGCGCCCTGCTGGACGAAGAGCAGAGCCAATACGATCGAGAACGGGATGAAGAGGTACAGCGTCCCGCGCACGAGGTCGACATAGAAGTTCCCGATCCGTCCCCCGGACTCGCGCGCGATCCCGCGCACGAGCGCCACGGCCGCCGCCACCCCGACCGCGGCGGACGCGAAGTTGTGGAACGCCAGCTGGGTCATCTGCGACAGGTACGACATCGTCGTCTCGCCCGAATACGACTGCCAATTCGTGTTCGTCGTGAACGACGCCGCGGTCTCGAACGCCTGGCGGTCGACGACCCCCGGGAGATGCTCGGGATTGAGGGGCAGATGGCCCTGCAGCCGCAACACCACGTACGTCACGAGGCACGACACCCCGCTGAAGATCAGCAGCGACGCCGCGTACCGCGTCCAATGCTGCTCGTCCGTGGGGTCGATCCCGCCCCACCGATACACCAGGCGCTCCACGGGGGCGAGCCAATGAAACGAGCCGTCGTACACGCGCACGAGGTAGCGGCCCACCGGCTTCGTGATGGCAAGCAGGATGATGCTGAAAACCGCGATCTGGGCCCAGCCGTTGGCAGTCATGTCAGAATCGCTCCGGTCGCAGCAGCGTGTAGACCAGATAGATGAGCATCGCGATGGAAGCGATGGCGCCCACGACGCTGTCAGTATTCATCTAACGCTCACCGGCCGTGCGGTTCGGACGCCGCATCCAGCGATCCGAGCCGATTGAGGGCGTGCACAAAGCCCACCATGAGGGCGAAGAACGCGACGATCGCAGCGATGTAGAGCAGATCCAGAACCATCCGGCATCTCCCGTTGGAGGTGCCGGTAGACTAGCACACACGGCATCAACGCGGCGCCAACATCAGCGGCGCCGCCATAAAAAACTCGTGAAGATTTGCGGCCGATGCGTCGCCGCGGGCCACGTGCCCTCAGGTCGTCGCGGGGCTCGTGTCGGACGCGGAGACGGGCGCCGGGCCCGCGAACGGAATCGATGCGGCGGGAAGGACCAGCGTGAAGATCGAGCCGCCACCCGGCGCGGGAGCGACGCGGACGGTGCCGCCCTGTGCCTCGGCCAGCCCGCGCGCGATGGACAGGCCGAGCCCCGTGCCGCGCACCTCCGGAGGCGTGCCGCGCGCGCGGTAGAACGGCGCGAAGATGCGCTCCCGTTCCTCCTCCGGGATGCCCGGCCCGTGATCCACGACCTCGATCAGCAACCGGGGTCCGTCGCGGCGGGCGATCACGTCAATCGGCGTGCCCGCGGGCGAGTATCTCGCGGCGTTCTCGATCAGGTTCACCAGCGCGCGCAGGGCGTGCGTCAGATCGAACGAGCCCACCAGCACCGGATCCGCCCCGGCCTCGACTCGCGCATGGATGGGGTGCGCGCTGGTCGCCCCCGCGACGCGCTCGAGCGCCGCCCCCACGAGATCGTCCACCGCGTTGAGCTCGGGGTGCACGGGCGGGCCGCCCGCGGTGAGCCGCGAGAGGTCGAGGAGGTCGGCGACCATTGCGTTGAGACGGTCGGCTTCCTCACGGATAATGAGCGCCCGCTCGTCGCCGGTCTCGCATAGCTCCTCCGCCAGCCCGCGGATCGTGGTCAGCGGGGTGCGCAGGTCGTGCGATAGCGATGCGAGCAGGGCATCCTTGAGCCGGTCCGCCTCGCGCAGCGCCGACGCCGCCCGGGCGCGCTCGAGCAGCGCGACCGAGATGACGCCGATGAGCAGCACCGCCGTGAGCACCATCCAATCCCGCGGATCGCTGATGCGGAACGCGTGGTACGGCGGGAGGAAGAAGTAATCGATCACGAGGAAGGCCGCCGCAGCGAGCGCGACGGGCCACACCGTCCAGACGGGGGGCCGGCGCCACTGCATCACGGCCCCAACTACTCGCGTCCCGCGAGCGCGGGACGGATCAGCCGATAGCCCATCCCGGGCTCGGTCACGATGAGCGCGGGGCGCAACGGGTCGGACTCGAGCTTGCGCCGGAGGTTCGCCACGTAGACGCGGACGTACTGTTGCGCATCCCCCGCCGAGCGCCCCCACACCTCGTCAAAGATCTGCCGGTGGGTCAGCGTGCGTCCGGCGTGCCGGAGCAGGGTGCGCAGGAGATCCCATTCGGTGCGTGTGAGGTGGACCGCCGTCCCAGCACGCGTGACCGCGGGAGCCGCCAGATCGATCGCGAGATCGCCCACCCGAATCACCGCGTCCGCCGGCGCCAGTGGTGTCAGGCGCAGGCGCCGGAGTTGCGCGCGCACCCGCGCCTGGAATTCCGCCGTGCTGAACGGCTTCGTGACGTAATCGTCGGCGCCCGCGTCGAGCAGCGCGACCTTCTCCGCATCCGAATGCCGAGCCGAGAGCACCACAATCGGCGCGGCCGACCAGCGTCGGATCTCGCGGCACACCTCCACTCCCGGCAGATCGGGGAGGCCGAGGTCGAGCACGATGAGCGCAGGCCGCTGCGCAGCCGCCAGGTCGATCCCTTCGGCGCCCGTGCTCGCCTCGATCGTGCGTCCCACTTCCCCTTCGAGAGCGTGTCGAACGACGCGTCGAATTTGCGGCTCGTCGTCGATGATCAGGACCGTTTCTGCGGCCATGCTCCGCTAGGGGGTCTTCGCCGTCGTATCTCGCACCGACGTGTCCCCTGCCATCGAGTCGCCGCCCACGTGAATGACACCCTTGCTCGGGTTGACGAACGTCGTCTCGGTCACGTCGCGGTCCCGGAAGGTGACGATCCCGGTGTAGACCGACCAGACGACCGTTCCCGTCACCGGTGACCCGATCGTGAATGGCACGGAATAGATCGGGCGCGCCAGCTGCCGGTAGGCGATCAACCGATACTGCTGCCCGAAGCACGCCGGCCGGAAGCTGAACGTCTTCACTTCCCCCCCCCCGACTTCACCCAGCAACCGCCGCAGCCCTTCGCCCTCGGCGACGTACGCGCTGATCACCGCGGGGATCGTCAGGTCGTTCTGGACCTCGACGTTGACATCATGCGGTGATTCCTCCCCCCGCCTCGCATGGCCGGTCGCGCACGCGTACGCCATTGCGAGCCCAAGCGCAGCGCCGACGACGGCAAGCCGCTGCGCGGGGTGAGCAACGATTGTGTTCATGCGGGTCTCCCCGTTCGAGGTTGGGAGCCGACTCACGGCTCCGCGTCCGATCCCGCGGGCCCCAATGACCCCGGGGTTACACGGTGCTCTTCGTCCAGCCGGAGCTCGCCGTCCGCGTCATTGTACGTAAAGAGCTCCGCGTACCGTCCCCAATCGACGACAGTCTCGAACTGCCGGCGCGCTTCCTCGCCGCTGAATGAATGCTCCAGATCGTCGAGGATCCGCTCCGCTTCGATCGCGTGCGTGGGGCTCGCCTCCAGCTCTCGTACGATGTAACGCAGCAGAGAGACGTGCTCGAGCGCAAGCTGGCGGAACAACGCTTTCTCTTCGTCCAAGTCGACATCGGCAAATTTCATTCCCACCGGCGTCAACAGCACCTGCCGTTCCTGCAGATCGGCCATGCCGAGGATGTCGGTCGCTTCGACGATCGCGAGCAGATCGTCCATCCGCATCTGTAAGTCGCGTGA
>PLLD01000298.1 GCA_003141205.1 Gemmatimonadota bacterium | reverse complement strand
TGATCGACGTGTTGGCGCGTACCGACCGCTGTTGCTCGGTGTTGGAGTTGAAGGCCGCGCCGGGTAAGCCGATCCCGGCGGTATCGGCGAGGGTTCGAAACACGGGCGGCATCCGGATAACCCCTGCCTCATTCGAAAGGCCCCCCGCGACGAAATATCGGATGGAGGCCGAACCGCCGCCGACGCTTACGTCATACTTGTTTCTATCGCCTGCACCGAAGATCGACGTCGCTGGATGATTCAAGGGGTTCCACTGCGTGACACTGTCGACCGCGCACGTACCGAACGTCGAGCCGATGTTGTATGGCGGACCATACTGGGCCAGAGAGCCACCGTAGAGTGGGACGAGAGGGCACGCGACAGCTCCCTGCGTCCCGTTGGTTAGATGCCCCCAACTGTAGTACCCGTTTGGAAAGTTTTCCGGGATATCGCTGGTAGTCTGTTCGGCAGACGCTTTCCATTGCGGTCGCCCAGCGGTGCCCCGCTTGGTGGTGATCACGATCACGCCATTTGCCGCGTCGGTACCATATTCGGTCGAGGCGGCGGGCCCCTTTAAAATGTCAATCGACTCGATATCGCTGAAATCGATGTCGTTCAAACGTGTCGGCGTTGGGTGACTGATATAGGCATAGTCGAACTGATTTGCGTCGCCACCCGGCGCATTATTCTGCCGCACGCCGTCCACGATGAGGATCGGGTCGTTCTGCAATACCAGACTCGAGAGGCCGCGTATGCGGATGGCCTCCCCCGCCCCGGTCAGGCCGCTTGTCTCCAATACGCTCACTCCCGGTGCCCGCGCCGAAATCAGGTCCGTCAGGCTGGTGATCGGCGCGGTCGGGGCAATAGAATCGGCATTGATCGTCGAGATCGTGTTGCCGACCTCGTATCGTCGTTGCTGGCCTACCGCTGTCGTCACGATCTCGTCCAATCGGGTGGGAGCGGCGATAAGCGCGAAGTCGAGCGTCGCGGTCTGGTCGCCCGCGATGGCGATCTCCTTCGCGAGTGGCTGATACCCCACCCGTCGGGCGCTCACACGGTACGTGCCGGGTGCGATACCGGTAATGGTGTACTTGCCGTCTGCGTTGGCCGTCGTGCGAAGCGGGGTCCCCTCCACCCGAACTGACACCTCGGACAGCGGCGTTTTAAGCGCCCCGTCGGTCACGTGGCCGCTGATGCTGCCCGTACCTGATTGTACGAGCGCTCGGCCGCGACCAGCCGATCCACGCCTAATAAGCGTCGCCTCATCCGCACCGGTAAGCTCCACGTCGAGCCCGGTATCGAACAGCACGTCCGTTAAGACCGCCGCGACCGTCATCTGATTAGCATCGACCGACACGCGGATCCCCGATGGCAGCGACTCGCGCAAATACAGGAAGCGAAGCCCCGTTTGACGGGTTACGGCGTCCAGTGCGTCTGGCACGGTCACGCCGATAAGCGTGAGCGAGACACGGCGGCGAAATGCAGCCGCGTTACGGGCATCTGTCGGCACTGCGTCGGCCCGCGATCCCGCAACGGGTGCCGCAAGAAACGCTGGTCCGCGATCGGCGTATTGTGTAGCCCGCGCAACGTCTGCGCTGTTCTGCGCGCGCGCCGGCACAGCATGCAGCAACGCCACCGAGATTATACTGGCCAGCAGGGCGGCGCGAGCCACCCCGGTCCACCGGCGACCGCTACACAGGCGGGGAGAGCTGGGATTTGGAATCACGGACGTGGCGGTTCCGGATAGAGGGTGACGATCCCGTCCCGATCGACCACCCGCGCATGCAGCAGTGCACCGAGGCCGGTCAAGACCTGCGAGAGTGGCTCGTGCCGGAAACGCCCGGTGAGATGTGCTGCGCCAAGTGATGGATCGCCGAGCCGAAGTTTGAGGTTGTACCACCGGTTGAGCGCCACGAGCGCGTCAGATACCGGCACATCGGTGAGGCGGAGCTCGCCGGTGGTCCAGCTGGTCAGTGCGCCGATGTCCGCGCCGTGAATCACAGCCACTGCGGTGCCGGTAACGATCGCCACGTCGCCGGCCCGCACATCGCGGGTCTCGCCAGTATCCCCGTCTTGCGCAGGCCGACCGTGGTCAGTCCGCCGTGCCATCTTCGCCGCGCGCGTTGCCGTGATACCGACACGCCCTGCAGCCACGGCGATGCGGACGTAGCCTTCGCCGGGGTATGCCGCGACGTCGAAGGCGGTGCCGATATCGGTAATAACAGTACCGGGAACGCGGATCGTGAACGGATGCCGCTCGTCGTGCGTGACAGTGGCAAAGGCTTCCCCTTCAAGCGCGATCGTCCGATCTCCGGTCGCATAGTCCAGCGGGATCCGCACGCGGCTTGCGGGCGCAAGCGTGAGATGCGTCCCGTCCCCGAGCGTAACCGTCAATTGCTCGCCCGCCTGAGTCACATATTCTCGCCCCGCCGGGGAGGGCGCCTGCCCCGGCGTCCGTGGGCCTCCGCGTCCAGACAGTAGGACCGCGACAGCGATCACAGTCGCCGTCAGACCGAATCCCGCTGCCCGCAATGTCAGGCTCCTCGATCGCGCCACGGACCGCGGGCGCGGCGCGATCACGCTGGCGGCGACGCCCCGCACCACCTCTCGGCGGGCGCCCATCGCGAAGTGCGCGCGGGCGCGCATCGCATCAACATCCCAGTGAGGCTCGGCGGACGACCCCCGTCCATAGTCCGCCGCGATCGCTTCGACGATCCGTCGATGCCTCGGGTTCGCCTCGAGCCAGCGGGTGTACGCCGCGTGCTCGCTTGGGGAGAGATCCCCCGCGAGGTAGCGTTCGACCCGGTCGAAATCGACCGCTGTCGAGGCGCGATCGGGGGGATCGCCAGGGTCGTCGGTGCGGGATACCATCATCACCGCTACTGGACCCCGACCGCGGCGAAAACCCTATAACCCCCGACGCCGGGGGCCGACGTGGGACGGAACCGGTTTTCTAGGTGAAGAACCGAGCCAGCTTCTGACGCAGAATCGTCACCGCGCGCTGACGTTGCATTTCGACCGTCTTGATCGACACCCCCATCACCTGCGCGACATCGGCGCATGACAGGTTCGCGCGCCACCGGAGTAACAGAGTCTCGCGACATCGCGTGGGGAGTTCCGTGATCGCCTGGCTCAGCGCCTGCTGGAGCTCTTTGTCGGCTACTACGTCGCTCGCTAGTGCGGGGGGCTCCCCGAAGACGATGTGTCCCTCAGGACCCACAAGGTCCCGGTGATGTCGATCTGCCACGCGTGTATCACGCAAAACGTTAAGCGCCCCGTGCCGCGTGGCCGCGTAGAGGTAGGCCCGGAGGGTGCCGTGTATCGTTAGTGCGGCTCGGCGATGCCAGACGTTCAGCAGCACGTCCTGTGCGACCTCCTCCGCGCGCTCAGCGTCGTGGAGGTAGCCATATGCGATACGGCAGAGCACCAGCGCGTACGTATTGAACACCGAATCGAACGCATCGGTATCCCCCGAACGAATGCGCGCGAGCAGCGCACTCTCATCGGTCGCCGGCTCCGAGGATGCACCGCGCGGACGCTCAGTCGCGGACGTGATGCTTGACGGATGTACGCTACGACGAGGAGGACGCATTCGACGGGTCGCACCCCTTCTGGGAATTCCGTTAAGGATCGGTGTACCCGTGAACAAAGCCGATCCGTTCGGGCGACTACGGTAGCAATCTGCGCACGTGGGCGCAACAGCCGCGCACATCGGTCGCACGTCACGCCTTCGTCGCCACATAAGCCCACCATATCGGGAGACGTTTAACCACTATAGACGGGAACAACCCCTTCACCCTCTTAGGGTTGCCACCGCCAGCGGCGCGGCGCCTCTGACGCTATCCTACGCCACGCGCGTCACTTCGGCGAATCCATCCTGCATTCCCGCCCGCATGGCGCGGATTCCGCGCGCCACGATTTGTTCGGCTGCCCTCAGTGACACCCTAAGAGTCACGGCGACCTCGGGAAAGGTCAGGCCCGCCTCGTAATGGAGCCGGATCGCCGTCTGCTGGCGCTCCGTTAGCTCGGCGAACGCACGCCGCAGCGCGATCGTCAGCGCGACGCGTTCCTCCTCCGCTTCGAACACCTCGGATGGACTTGGGGTGGCCCACGTCTCGGGTTCGTGCTCGGCCGCTTGCTGCGCCCTCTCCTGGTACTGTGCCCGAATGAGACGTCGGTCCAGCAGATTGAGTGACCGGTTTCGCACCGCAGAGACGAGGTAGGCATGGATGGAAATGGCAGGCCGCCATTCGCCCCGTGCTTCCCAGACCCGCCAGAGGACGTCCTGCAACACGTCCTCAGCGTCCTCTCGGCTGCGCAGCAGGCCGGCGGCCAAGCGGGCGAGGTCGGATCGGTAGACGTGCACCATAGCCTCAAACGCCCGGACATCACTCTGACCAATGCCCTCGGCCCACTCCCGCTCGCTCACGCCGAGCGCCGACTCACTCGCCATGGTTATTGGCGTCCCGTGCCCGCCGACTGAATCGGCGAATCGCGCGCTGGATCGCATGCAATGCTCTTCTCCGCCATCTCCTGCCTAAATGCTCACACTGCCTCGACCAACGACGTGAAATTGAAATCCTGGACCATCATCGGCGGCACAATTATCGGCCGGCGCGGCCACGCGGTCACATCACCATAGCCTTCCGCAGCGGCGGGCGGCGTATAGCCAAGCGCCGCCCGAACAGGCACGCCCATCGCAAGAATATTATTGAGGAAGAACCACGGAGAGTCACTGAACCGAAAGTTCTTGACCGGGTGATCGATCCGCCCTTGCTTGACCAGGAAGCAGCCATCGCAAGTCAGCCCAGTGACCACGCCGGTGAGGGCATTGCTAACTTCGATATTTGAGACGCGATTCACGAGGATGCCCTCGGGACACGCTTTGATCATGTCCTCGATCGACATCGTGCCCCCGCTCATTCGGAATGACCACGGGTCACCGGCATAAGGCTTTCCCTGAGTCACTCCGTATAACGGACTGTAGGCGAGATTTGTGAGGACGCCGTTCTCAACCCAAGTCAGCTTGGACTCTGGCAGGCCACCGTGAAAATCCGGACGATACCCTCCATCCGGATCAGCCGGATCGGACGATATGGTAAGGTTTCGATCGAAGACGCGCAGCCCGATTTTATTTCCAGATGGGTGCTTGGAGAAGGGGGTCTGCCCAACGTCAGTCTCGAGAGCATCGTAGGCCGTTGTCATAAGATGCACGAGTTGCACGACCGCGATCGGTGTCAGGATCGCCACACGACGTCCAGGCTCAACCGCCTTCGGATTGGCCCCGCGCCGCGCGACCCCGACGGCCGTGGCCGCGACAACGTGGGGGTCAATCTTGGCCCAGTCTCGATTGGCCTGCCCATGCCAACCTGAGGAGGTCCCATCTTCAGCGCGCGCCTGCATCGTGCATTCGCAGTCCGTCTCTCGGTAGTAGCTCTCGAGCCCATTCTGGTTCATGGTCGCTGCGCACCGCGCCATGATACCTACGAAGCCCGCCGCCACAAAGCCTGCCGTCCGTACGACGTCAATCATTTCCGTAATTGCCGACGGGCGCTCGCTGAGCGCCGCAATGCTCGCGTCCCGCCATAGATCCACGGGGAGATATTGTTGCGGCCCCTCTGAAATAGTGAGTAGGCTATGCGGCGCCCCCGAGAGTGCCCGCGCGGCGCCTTGGGCCCGCATTACCGCTCCCTGAAGCGTAACGTCGTCGATTTGATTCGTGGCCATTGACACGCTGCCCTTAAGGCCATATTCGGTGGTGACTGTGATTCGAAGCTCGTCGCCATCATCCCCCGTAAGTACCCGATTACCTGCGATTCGCGTCATTTGGCGTCTCGTATGGACGAGTTCGATATCGACCGTATCAGCCGCCGCCATCCGCAGGACCTTGCGCGCGAGATCGTGGGCCTGCTCCCGCGTCAATACGGGGGCATCGATTGATAGTGTAGACGCGATTCGCGGTATGGTCACCCTGCGAGCTCTTCTTGAGAAGACGCCCCGCGCGCGCATGCACCGAGTCCTAGTTTATCGACCAATGGCATGTTTTTAGACCGCTCGGCTGATGTCGATAACGCTGACCTCTTTCAACAACGCCGCGGGAGCCGTCGTGTGATACTCCGTCCGGCGCCACGGCACGCCTTTAAAAGACGCCCCGGTCCCATGCGTAACCGTGCTCTTGTCGCCTACCACAAGGATATTTTTGAGGAATGGCACCGTGTTCCATTCGAGCGCGCCGCCGGTGACCCGTCGGACAATGCGTCCCTTCTGCACTTCAAGCACGAGTGCGCTATCAGCACTTAGGTTGCCGCTCGACAAGCCCTGGTCGGTCGGTACCCCCCAATAAGCGCCGCGGACGAGGATCCCTCGTGACATATCACGAATCAAGTCATCAATGCTCGCTGGGCTTGCGCTGGGCTTCACGACGATATGGCCACAACGGATCTGTACGGGCTGGTCAGCGGCGGGTGCCACAGCGCGACCGCGGGACACGAGAGCCCGCGCGTGTTGCTGGTACCACGGTTGCAGAGCCGCCGCCGTCCGCCGTGACGTCTCATAGTCGACGATCTGCCCCGCTTGAATTAGCGGACCGGCCACGGGTGCCACCCCTTCGTCGTCCCACTTCACGCCGGTGATGCTCGGCGGCTCACGGTCCGTGCTCAGGGTCAGGTCAGGCGAGAAAACAGGCGTCCCGAGTTTGCCGATGGGGGGCGATAGATAGCTAGTTCCGGATGCGTCGGCTTCGTCTCCGAGCACGCGATCCAGCTCGAGTGCCCGTCCTACGGTACTAAACAAGACCGACCCGAATGTCGTTCCATCCAACACCACGGAGTAGCGCCCGACACCCAATGACCGCGCTTCGAGGCTGGCCATCCGCAGCACATCCTCCGCAGTCTCTTTGATATCATCGTGGATTGATTCACGCGCTACTATTTCGTATCCGCCCGTAGCCGCGTACACCGACGGCACTTGTAGTCCGACAGGCCCTCCTCCCATCAACCGACTACCACCTTGCATGATATTCGGATTGACCCGATGGAAGTGTTGAGTCGTGACCGACCCCTCGGTGGAGGCAAATGCTCTCGATTCACGTTGCCATGTGATGAATGGCAAACTCGTGATGAATGGCAGACTGTTGAATCCGCGGACGCTTTCCATCGTATCCAACCATGCCCGGATAAGCGCCATCTGCTCATGTAGCGGAACGGCGAACGGGTCGATCGCCATCGGTGCGTTCCATTCGCCCGTCACAACAATCGCGGGCGCGTACTCCCACCGCCCCGCAGCGGCCGGCCTGACATTCCGTGCCTGGGCGACCGCCCCGCGAGCGGCCATCGCGAGCGCGTCGGTTTTGGGAGTCTCCCCGTGAACGAACCCCCAACTGCCATTGACAAGTACCCGGATCCCAAAGCCGAACAATACGTCTCCCTCGGCACCGAAGCTGAGGCGGTCCCCGGGGCTCTTCTCAATTGTAAAGCTTTGGGAGGCGGCTACGCGTACGTCGGCATACGTCGCTCCGGCACTCTTGGCCGCGTCGATGGCGGCCGCCGCCAGAGGCCCCAGAACGTTCACATCGGGCGGGTCAGGCAATAGATCGGAGGCTCTGACGCCCCGCGCTAATGCGGCAGCCGAAAGGCGCCGTGCGCCGATTGCGAGCCCGGTCAAGGCCATCGACGCACTCGTAACGAACGCGCGACGGGAGTATGGCGACTTCACGACGCCCCGCCCCGCAGCCACGCCTGCATACGTCGTCGCCATGTGTGCTTAGGCCGCGTCATCATGGCTGAGAGTCACGCGAGACATTGCCGTTTTCTGCTTGCAGCGCGGCCACAAACCTGGCAATGTCCCTCTCCTCATCGCGCCCACCGAGTGTGAACAGTCTGCGCACGCGGCCGAATTGATCAACCACGATGACCCCCATATCACCCGGCAAGTGGTACCCCGCAATATTAGGGTTCTGCGGCGGTAGCATCCCGCCGCTTTCTGTGCGTTCCTTGGGCATGATCCACAAGCAGATCGGGAAGGTGAGCTTGAGGCTCTGCATAAAGAAATGTTGCCATCGATCGGATTCATCCGGCGGATCGACGAACCGGAGACCCCAGTGGCCCGTCAAACTCGTAATGCCGACCAGCTGCGTGGCTCGGCCGAGACGCTCCTGAAGGCGCATGAGACCGATCTGGATCGGTAGATCTCCCGCGTCGTCAGCTCGAAAGAAATCAAGCAGATAGATCCGTCCGCCTCCGACGTGTTCGGCATGGGGTCGGGAATCGCTCGTGTTAATCCATACGCTGCCCGCAATTGGCGGTCCTACCTGCCCAAGGGTAACGGCAAAGGCGCTATCCGTTTGAACCATCGCAATCATTCGCTGACCAAGCCAGGCTGTACTGGGGTCGAGTGCCATGCGCTCCTGAGTCGGGCGCGCCATCGCAACCAGCAGGGAATCCACGGCGTGCATCTTGGCCATCCCGCCCGCGATGGCCGGCGTACCGAGCAAAATATCCAACACCCGTAAATGCAAGGTTTCGTTCATCGCGAGGAAATGATCCTCGAATGGTAGGTCGGGCAGGAGGGCGTACGCCCCCGTCGCATACGCGAGCGCCTGGGCCCGCCGATCGAGGTCGTAATACACTTCGGCAAGGTGCTCACGCACCGTGAACTGCCACCCCTCCCCGGCGATGCCAAGCGTTGTCAACTGCGCCAAATAGCGCTCAGCGATGGGGAGCCACTGCGGATGGTCTCGATTGGCGAATACGATCGCCGCTGCGCTCAGCGTATATGCGCGATCATCTACCGACAAACCCGGAGTCCCGAGGCGGTGCGCAAACTCTTCCTGCGCGAGCGCCTCCCGCTCCCCCACTACCGCCAACTCACCGTGGGGGGTCAGCTGCAGCCCACGCACCGGCGTCGCCGCTAGAGAGTCAAGCCACAGGCGCGCCCGCGCGACGGTGCCTGCATGCAGGACGTCCGTGAGGTAAGCGGGACTTGCCGGATTGATAGTGTCGCGACCGACCGCAGATGCCAGCTCATTGTCCGCCAACAACTCTCCCGGCGTCCCGAGTAAAGCGGGACTGTGCCGGTGCCCCGCACTGTCGAGCTGGTCGACTGGCAGCGCGCCGACTTGGCCGTATGCGGCCGGCACACCGAACATTGTCCAGACGATACAGATGATTATTACACGGCAGAATCGCGACCGCTCCAGGCACCCAACGGGCGCCCGGCATGGGCTGGCCCGATAGTCGAGCGCGCTGCGCTTGCCTGCGACCGCACCGTGACCGGTCCGCGTGGTGCGCACTCTATCGTTACGCGTCATGCCATCATCGGCGATGTAAGACAACCCCTGTAGCTCCCAGTCGTAAACAGTGATAGCGTTTGGCGGCATCCCCTCTGTATTAGGAACATGCGACTGGCGCCAAGGACGGCGCTCACGCCCACGATGGTGGTGCAGCCTTACTCACAGTCGGTTCGAGCGGCTGCCATCCACCGCCTCGCTAGGCTGTCCGAGGCGATGTCAAGCACCCCTTGTAGTTCGGATTCGGATCTGTGAATCCGCTCGCCGGTGTCGGCAGCGTCAGGCTGACATCCGACCCATAATTGAGAAGGGGCGTTGGAAGGCTTGCGTTGTGACCGTATGGGTACGGACCCGTCGGAAAGACCACGCTCTGGTCGCGTCCGTATTGACGGATCAACCGTCTGAGGTCGCCAAGGCGTGTGCCCGTTCCAAAAAGCCAAAAGGCCCGTTCGCGAAACAGGAGACTCGTACGCGCCGTGTCTGCTCCGGGATCCGGGAGCGGAGCGAGACCCGCGATACCTCCAGTGCCTGCCAACCAGGTCGTGTCGACGCCGGATATGGCCGGCCCAGCGGTCCGCAACGTGTTGAGATCGCTAAGCCACGTCACGGGGTCGCCGCCCTGTAATGCGCCCTCCGCCTGGATCAATACGGCCTCGATCCCGGTCGCCAGTGGCACGTCCGCAATATTCGCCAGAAACTTTGCCGGCAAGTAAAAGCGGGCGCCATCAAACGTTGTCGACGAGGAGTCGAATAAGAGACGTGGGTCGAGGGCGGACCGAAAGTTCAATCCGTTTCCACCTTCCCCGTCCGCAACGTTGAATATCGTGTAGCCGTTATAATATGCGTCGTCATACACACTGAATGCATCCGGGGCGCCGCCTGTCGAATAACTCCCGGGCTCCAACACGATGTTGTACACAAAGCCTGGCGGCACATCCGACAGCGCCGCGCTGGCCGCGGCAAACTGGCCGCGGTTTAATTGCGCGCGGGCCAAACCGACGCTGGCGAGCGATTGGATCGTGGGGTCACCTCCCGCATGCGCCAACGCAGAATCAAAATGAGACGCCGCGACGGCCAACAACGAATCGGTCGTGGTGGGCGTTCCGAAGTGGATACCTCCCCCGGGAATCACCTGATCCAATGTCGCACCGGCACAGTAGTCCTCGGCCACGAAGACCTCCGCATACCCGACGAGCGCGAAAGCTTCACCGACCTTCGATTGTCCGGCCGTAGGCTCGTATTGCTCCAGCTGAGGAATCGTGAGCAGGAGCGATGCGCGGGACGTCATGATGCCCTGCAGCGGTTGATCGCCGGACTCCGTAAAGCCGCCGGTCTGCGTCGTGATCCGCGCGTCGATATTCGCGTAGGGTCCGTACCCGGAAAATCCGGCGAACGTGAACTCGTCGGTAACAAATTCGCTCCACGTCAGCAAGCCGAAGAAAAACTGCCCCGCGATATACCGGAAGAGGTCGGCTTTGGCTACTAAGTAGGCGGATTCCGCGCCCGCCTGACTAGCCGCGGCACTCGACGCAATCACCCCTGCCGGCGGCGGTACAGTCAGCACATCGCTGGGGCGGCAACCGCCGGCAGCGCCAGCTGCGGCCACGATCCAGAGCCAATGAGTGCGCATGTTAAAGTCCCACGTTGAGGCGGACAACCCAGTACCGCGCGAGTGGGATTGCTCCGTAATCCTCTCGGATGTCATTGTTGAGGCCCGGAGTACCCTGGTTCACATTGAAGCCTGCGGAGTTGGTGGCCTCGGGATCCGACCCGGAGTAGCGTGTCCAGAGCGCAAGGTTCCGTACGGCGCCCGTGACCGTCGCGCTTTGCAGCCGGACCACCCGCAAGGCCCGTCGCGGCAGACTGTACGTCAGCGACAGCTCCCGGAACCGAACGAATGAGGCGTCTTCGTAATAGACGGCCGCCTCCGGAAAGACGTACGTCAGCTCATCACGCTCCTGTTGCCATAAAGGCGCCGTTTCGATGTTTTGCCCCATCTGGTTCGCCACTTCGGCGCCATAAAACGCCGCAGTGTTGGCGAGGCGATAACCGCCGCGGTAGTCCACGAGAGCGCCCAGGGTCACCGCACCCTTGAATATCCCCACATGCGTCGCGACCGACACCTCCTGCGTCGGAAGGCTGGGGCCGATGTAAGTGGCTGAGTCGGCGACCGTCACCTCTCCCGGCTCAATCACCCCGTCGTGGTTGCCGTCCGAATACGTTGTTGTTCGTCCCCACAGACCGTACAAGGGGTATCCGGGCTCTTGCCGGAATGCGGCAGCAGGCCCTGAGATCATCTGCGAGCTCACGCCCGGCGCAAGAGACACGAGCTTGTTGTGGTTGACAGACGCATTGACAGACGCTTCCCACGTCGCCCACCTGCTTTGCAGGATCGTCGCCGTCAGCGCCGCTTCGACGCCGGCGTTGCGCACCTCGCCGATATTTTCCTGGTACGAGTATGTAAGCAAGCCCAAGTTCTCATTTACCAGCGCGTCATGTGTCAACTTGCTGTAGCCAGTGAGCTCTAGAGTGAGCCGATTGCCCCATCCGGTGAGGTCCACCCCACCCTCAAACTCGGTCGTTCGCTCCGGTCTAAGATTTGGATTGCCGGGCGATTGTAACCTGAGGCCACTTGTGGTACCGCCGCCGGTGTACACCCCAATCGCGTAGTAGGTCTGCAGCGCAGCTCCATTCAATGGCTGCACGCCGGATTCTCCGAACGCTCCCCGCAAACGCACCGTGGTCGCGCCGGCATCGAGGAGCAGCCACGAGATACTCGCCTTCGGGTACGCGGCGGTGCTATAGGCGGAGCCGAAGCCACTGGCCCCGTCGACCCGCACCGCGCCGATGAGGAACAATCGTTCCGCGATGCTGATCTGCTCCTCGCCATAGCCGCCGAGTGTGGCCTGCCGATCCCCCACCTGATCGACGCTCGGATTCGTCGCGCCGTTGAGTGTCAGGTTCGTCGCGGTCAGGCCGAACTCGAATGCCGTCTGGCCAGCCGTGCGGGTGTCCACCATCTGGACGCCGACCGACGTCGCCGCGCGCACGTGGGCAAAGAGGCCGACGGTGGCCGTCCCCCGCACGTCCACGGAGTAAATGTCCGTTGTGGTGTTACCGAGTCCGAGGTATCCGCCGGTGAAATAGCCATATGCCGGGTTCGCGAGCGGATAGACGATGTTCTGATTCCGAGCCGACCCGTGATCCAACCCCGCGGTCGCATATCCGGCGAACCACTGTGCCGGGCGCCAATTGCCGGTCAGCCCGCCCGTTACTCGGTCTACGTTGTCCGACCCTATGGCAGAGAACTGACCGATGGGCGATTGGTTCAGGGATCCGGGCGAGCCGTACCCATAAATATGTGCGGCGTCCGCTATTGCCGGTGAAGTAAGTGCCCCATTATAGAGGCCGCTCGCCTCGGGCGTCTGCTGATAGGTCGAGAGATAGCTGGCGTTGGCGGTGAGATCGGCCGTCGGACCCAATCGAATTGCCGTATTCACGCGCACGGAGCGTTGATCTTCCGTGTTCGGATTGTATGAGGCTCTGGGCAGTGTGAGTCCGGCTGTGTCTGCGAGCTCGCGAAACACGGACGGCAATCGGACAATGCCGGTCTCGTTCGTCAGAGCGCCAGCCACGTAATAGCGGACCGCGTCTGATCCGCCACTTACTCCTAGGTCGTATTTGCCCCGGGTGCCTGTACCAAAGGCGGAAGTCGAGCTCTGATTCAGCGGATTTTCGTGTGTCACGCTGTCGACGATGCACACGCCGTATATCGACCCGACATTGTATGGCGCCCCGTACTGCGCGTAGTACCCCCCGTACAGCGGGGTGATCGGGCAATTGACGGCCGTTCCGGTCCCGTCCGTGCTGTGTCCCCAGCTGTAGTACAACTCCGGCCACGTGGTCGGAATCTCACTCTCCGTCTGCTCGGCTGAGGCGCGCCACTGCGGCCGCCCCGACGCACCATGCTTCGTCGTGATCACAATCACGCCATTCGCCGCGTCTGTCCCGTACTCCGTCGACGCCGATGGTCCCTTTAGAATGTCGATCGTTTCTATGTCGTTGAAATCGATGTCGTTCAGCCGCGTAGGCGTGGGATGCGTGCCATTGCCACCGACCATAGCCAGGATATCGCTGCCGGCCGAGTTGTCTTGCCGCACACCATCGACGATGAGAATCGGATCGTTTTGCAGCACAAGACTCGTCAACCCCTGAATCCGGATCGCCTCGCCCGAGCCCGTCATCCCACTCGTCTCGAGCACCGTGACACCCGGCGCACGTGCCGATATCAGGTCGGTGAGGCTTGTGATCGGCGCCGTGGGCGCTATCGAGTCGGCGTTGATGGTCGAGATGTCGTTCCCCACCTCGTACCGCCGCTGCTCGCCCACCGCCGTCGTCACGACCTCATCGAGCCGCGTGGGCGCCGCGACGAGCGCGAAGTCGAGTGTCGCGGTCTGATCACCGGCAATGGTGATGTCCTTTGTGAGAGGCTGATACCCCACCCGTCGTGCCGTAACGCGATAGGTCCCGGGCGCGACACCGGTAATCGTGTACTTCCCATCTGCATAGGCGGTGGTGCGAAGTGGCGCTCCCTCGACCCGCACTGACACCTCGGACAGCGGCGACTTGAGCGCGCCGTCGGTCACGTGGCCGGTGATGGTGCCAACACCTTGCATGGCGGGGCTCAGAGGGACCGCCGCCGACAGCATCGTGCCGTGCCGCACTAAGACGACCTCGCCCGCCTCCGATACGACTGCGTCCAGCGATGTACCACGAAGCGCGACAGTGAGGGCGTCAGTCACGGTAATGCTGGACGCGTGGAGCGATATGTGTCCCGTGCCAGCGACCGCTAGCTCGCTATACGACAGCTCCAACCCGGCGTCCTGCGCGATCGTTCGCAGCGCATCCCCGAGCCCGACATCGTCGAAGTCCACGGCGATCGTTTTGTCGAGCAGCGCAAGCCGCGGCGCTGACGGCTCCATCATTCGCACACGATCGGTCGACGCCACGACCACTTGCGGGGACGTGGTCTGCCCAACACCCGCCCGTGCGCCAAGGATAAGAACCCCGACCATCATTACAGGTCGCCACCCCGTGCCCATACTCCGCATCAATTGGCCTCTCTCGTTGTGCGGCGCGGCACGATAGTCACCGTGCGCCCGCTGCGCTCCACTCGAGCATTCGTGATCAGGACGAGGTAGTCGAGAGCTTTGGCGACGGAGTCACTCGTGACCGCGAGAGTGATCCTTTCAGCCGCCAGCGCGGAGTCGGTCACGCGCACGTCGAGGTCGTACCAACGGCTCAACTGCCGGACCACATCCCGAACAAGCACGTCCTGGAAGGCAATCCGCCCGTCCTGCCAGCCAACCAGCGTCACAACGTCGACCCCGTGCATCACCGTCACCGCCCTATCGGTGACAACGGCCACGTCGCCTCTGGCAAGGGTTCGTATCGGCGCGGACCCGGGCGGCAAGGATGCAGGTGGCATCAATGCTGTCCCTACCGATCGGATCCCAACCTGCCCTTCAGCGACCGCGACGCGTACGTCCCCGTCCGTCGCATATGCCCGCACATCGAACGCCGTCCCGATATCGGTCGCGACGGCATGCCCGGCGTGCACGGTGAACGGATGCGCCACATCATGCACGACGGCGAAATAGGCCTCGCCATTCAGGAACACCTCCCTTGGCCCCCGCCCGTAGTCAGCCGCAAGGCGCAGGCGGCTTTCCGGCGCGAGCGTGAGGCGCGTCCCATCGGGGAGCGTAATGCGGCTACGCTCGCCGGCTGCGGTCGCATACTCTTGCCACCTCGGCACGGACCGTCCCGGTCCGCCAATCGCGATCATGAACATCGTGATGATGCCCATGACGGTCGCACCGGCAATGATCCCGCTCACGTACCGCGTCCAAACAGCTGGTCGCTCACGCTGCGGCGCCCGCGCCGCACGATCGAGCGTGGCGTTGAGTCGACGCATCCCCGCCCGCACATCGACTCGGCCGGTCGATCGATCGGTCAGCAGGAGCGTCGTGCGGAGTGAGTCGAGGACTGGTGCGTGCTCCGGGGACTGCGCGAGCCACGCCGTAACGAGCGCCCGTTCGTCGTCGGTCGCGTCCCCGGCGAGGAATCGTTCGAGCAGCAGAAGATCAGGTGGGATCGCCATGTCGTGGACTCCGGTCGCGTGGAGGCTCTACATCTGCGACACGACGCCCACCGCCAAACCCTAACGCCGCTCCTACTCCAACTCCGCGAAGACCTCCCGCAGGCTCCGGAGCGCTTTGGCGAGCTGTAGCTCCACGCACTTGACCGACACCCCCATCACCTGGGCGACCTCGGCGTAGGACAGATGGTGATGACAGCGCAATACGTAGACCTGACGGCGCCGAGCGGGGAGCGCGGCGACCGCTCGCTGCAGGTGGGCCGTGAGCTCCGCTGTCCGCACGCGATCCTCTGCCGACTCCGGCCCCTGGCTCATCCCATTGACGGTTTGGTCGGACGCGGCGGCAGCCGCCCATCGGGTAATCACCCGCTCGTGCCGGGTCCCATTAAGCGCGCGATTCCGCGCTGCGCCGTACAGATAGGCTCGCACACCATCACGGATGGTCCACTGCTCGCGGTGCGTCCAAACGTTCAGAAACACGTCCTGCACCAGGTCTTCGGCCACCGCGAGTGACCGCGTGTATCCCGCGACGAACTTGACGAGCGGCTCGTAGTATCGGCCAAATAACACATCGAACGCGCGCCGGTCCCCCGTGCGGACGCGCGCAACGAGGTCACGCTCGTCGGCGACCAGCGCTAACGGCGCCGCTCGCACCGACTCCGGCGCCCGGAAAACATCCGGACGCTGCACGCTGCGTGGGATCATCCGGTCAGCCACACCAATCCCTGACGGCCCTTCCAGGCCGTCATGAAGAGAAGCGCACGTTCAAACCCGGCCGATAGTTAGCGCGCATCCTCAGCTGACGCAACAACATTTGTTCGCCCGGCCCGGCACCCATGAATCACTAATGACTGACGACAGAGGCGCCCGCCAAACGCCCGCCAGCCAGTGTGGAAGCGTCCTGATCCGCATGGGCGCGTCCGTGTCCGAACGGGCTCAACGCGCGAGCGGAAGTGATGTTTAGGGACCAGCATACGTGCGCGAAGGAGCGCAAATCGACGCGATCCGTACCCCATCCCCCCCGCCTCCGGAGCCGAAGGTCGTGGGTTCGAATCCCGCCTCGCGCATGAATCGTAAGTCGTTGGAACGGCGCGAGTTCGTTAAGACGACGGCCACCTCTCATGGGTGGCCGTTGGTGTTTCCGCGCCCCAAACGCCCCCCAATTTCGCGCCGGCGACGTAGCGACACTCGCGGTTGACTCGTTCGTGGCCATCGAATAACGAAACGAATGGAATCGCCCCGTCTTCGTGGACACCACGTTAAGCTGGGCGATTTGCAGTTCGCTGGCGCGACGCATCCCGTCGCTGATACGACGGCCTCCTTCGTGGCCGAGGTCTACCGACCCGCGTGAGCGGGCGCGGCGTCAGACGAATGCGCGAGCATCGACTCGATCATGAGCGTGAGCATCCGCTCGCCCGTAGCGTTATCGGCGCGAAAGTCCTTGAAGACGATGCGGCCGGTCCCATCGATCAGGAAATTCGTCGGCTCCCCGCGGACGTGATACGCAGCCTTCGCGAACTTGCCATTCCCGTGCAGCGGCGTGAAGGTGTACTGCGTGCCCCGCAGAAACGGCACGACGTACGCGTCCTGACTGGGGTCGACGTTGATACCGACGTACGCGAAGTTTCGCCCCTTGAGAGAGTTCGCGACCTTTTGGAAATGCGGGAACTCGCCGCGACACGGTCCACACCCCGGAAACCAGAAGGTCAGTAGAACGACCTTGCCCTTGTAATCCGCGAGGGCGATCGAGTCGGCCGCCCCGCTGTACGAGGCGAGGCGGAACGGGGTCGCGGGCTTTGCGGCCGTGTCGCGATTGGCCCACACGGCGCTGTCGACTTGGGCGGGACTCTTGTGCAGCTTCGTCGCATATCGCCCCAACGCCGCCTGGATGCTGTCGCTCGGCGTCTCCGCGAACCAGGCGATCAGGCTATCGTAGGCCGCCTTCGTGTTCCCCGCACTGTCGGCCATCTCTGCCTTAAACAGGGCAAACATCTCCTCGTTCCCCGAATGCCTCGGGAGCTGTGTGGCATTGAGCACGGCCGCCGCCGCCGCGTACTTGTGCTCCCCTCGGAGCCCGCGCGCCAGGATCAGGTTCTGCGCGACCACCACGCGCGCCGCCCAGCTGCGCTGGCCATCGGCGCTGGAGTCCGCGCGAAGCACGTCCTGCGCAAGCGCGAGCGCTTTGTCCGGCGCGACCCGCATGTACGCATCGTACAGACCGTCCATGCCGTATCTCGACCAATCGAATTTCTCGGGGGGAAACTGGGTACGCAACCTCTCGTATATGGCGACTCGCGCACTGTCGTTCGGCGCGTCGTTGCCAAGGCAATACAGCACCTGCGCGGACTTCTGGTCGGCTGGGAAGCGGCGGACGACGTCGAGCGATATCGACCGGTATTTCTCGGGATCGCTGTTCCGGAATTTCCACGCGTAGTCGAAGGCGTACGCGACGTTGGTGGTGTCCGCCTCGGAGGCCTTGTGCATGTACTCCGTGCTCGCGGGATCGTCGCCGCGGAACTCGGAGATCAGCGACAGCCACTCATAGGCGCGACCGAGTTTCGGGTCGATCTCGACCGCTTTCTTGTAATACGGCTCCGCCTCCGGGCTCTCGCCCTTCATGTCCCCCATCGCCCACTGATACGCAGCGACTTTGGGATGTCGGGCCGCCAACTCTGCGTATTCGCCCTCCAGCTGCACGTGTGCGAGCGAATCGGCCACGATGTGGCGGCGGAACGCCACGCTGTCACTCATGTCCCACGACGTGTCCGCTTTCTCGAAGACGCGCTGCGTCGCTTTCACGTACGCTTCATGCGCGTCGTAGTAGGCCGGATCGATCGCGATCGCCTTGCGGTAATCCGCGGCCGCCCGGGTCGCGTCGCCCCGCTTGAGCGCCGCGGCGCCACTATCGAACTGCGCCTTGGCGGCCGCGGGCGGAGCCGGCTCCTGCGCGCCAGTCACGGACACGGCGCCGGTGAGGAGAATCGCCGTGGTGCTCGCCACGGCGATCTGCGAGAGCCAACTCATTTTTTTGCCATAAGTATAGTTCGACCCCACTCACCAGCGATCGATTCTCGTCACGCGGTGGAGGTAGGTGTCAGACATCCCTTATAAGCCGGATTCGGATCGGCGAGACCACCGGCGCCCGTCGGCAAAGTAAAGCTGACGTCCGTTCCGTAATTTGGCAGCGGAGTGGGTAGAGCCGGGTTATTTGCCTCCGGGTAGGGGCCGACGGAGAACACCGTATTCTGATCACGACCGTATTGGCGAACGAGACGCCGCATGTCCCCCACGCGGTACCCTTCGCCATACAACCAGA
>PLLD01000292.1 GCA_003141205.1 Gemmatimonadota bacterium | reverse complement strand
GATTAAATCCGTGCAATAGCGAGATTTCGGCGCCCGGTGAATTAACCTGCCCCCGACTGACGGGAACCCACCATGCGAGGCCTTGTGGTCGTCACTGCCGACGTACCCAATACGCACGTGACCTTGTCGGACCCCGAGCGCTATCGCCAATTGGTGCGGCTCGTGGTACTCGTGACTGGAGGTCACGCAAGAGCGTTGGAGATTTTGAAGGACAGCCCGCTCGGCGCATGCGTGCCGCAGTCAACGCTCGCCCGGCTCTGCGGCGGCCGATTGCCCCGCGACACAGGGCGACCGCCAAGAAAGGCGCGTGGACGCCCTTTCAAGGAGGGAACGCCGCGTCCGGTCCAAAGGGTGGTGACATCGCGCGTCATCGAAGGCGTCGAGTATCTCGCGCGACAGATCAAGTCCCCGCACGGTGGCGCGCGTCTCGCGGATGCGTTGCGCATAGCGAGCGGTATTAGGCTTGGATCGGAGTTGGAGCATCCGTACGCGATGGCGCTCCGCGCCGAAATCGACGCATATGTTCGGCCGACCCGGCCACGGTGGATTCGCACACTTCACGGAGCAGCTATGCTCACGCGATATGTTCGGCCGGTCGGGCAAGATCTCCGACTGAACGCCTTCCGCCAACTCGGGAAGATCATCGGCCGCGACTGCCCAGATCTCGTTCAACGCTTAGCGGCCCGTGTCAAGAAATCAGGCTACCCGATCGAGCGCGGGGTGGTCGCCTGGGTTCGGATTGTCGGCCCGCTTCTCCAACGGCATGACTGTACGCTGATCGAGATGGACTGGCGTGACTTACTTACGCAGGACGGGAAGGTTGGCCCCAAGCTTGAGAAAATGATCCGTGACGGAGTGTGGCGCGAAACGGAATTATTGGGGGGGAGGCACCCAACGCTTAGGGAGCGCCTCGCGGCGGCGGTCACGCCGTACAGCCACTCAGCGGCGAAGGGGAACGACGACGATTGGACAGCTGACCCTGAGGACGATCCGAAAACCTTCGAGCTGACCGCGGAGGGACGTCAGTTGACCGCGAGGATGGAGGCTTTCCGCCGTCGCAAGCGGCCGGCATTAACGATTGACATTCCGCCGATCGTAAAGCTGTTCACGGAAGGATCTTCTGCGGAGCACGATCGCGAGATGGAGCGTTTGCTACGGCAGTACCTTCGGGGCCGACCGGGCTTGTCTAAGCCGAAGCAACTCGCCGGGCGCGCCCCGACGGCAGCCCCGCGCGGGCCAGCAGCGTCCGAACGCGCCTCGCGCCGAGCTCCTTTTGCTCGAGGAGTTCGAAAGCGAGTTCGGTAACGGCGCCCCATACGAGGGGCTCGCGCAGTAGCGCCCGGACGCGCGCCGAAACGAAGACGATTTATGCGGCGGCGACGTCTTCGTTCTCCCAGAGCGCGCCCGCGTAGGTCAGCGCCACAGCCTGGTCCTCACCGTGAAACACGTCGGACCACTGATATCCGAGGTACATCAGCTGCACGGCCACGGCACCGGCCACACGGACCTTTAGGTGTCGGTCCATCGTACGTCCGTTAATCGGACGGCCGCGGGCCCGTTCCTCGGGCGACATGTCATCGATCTTGCACGGCGCCCCCATCACCATCACACGTCCCGCGGACGTCTCGTCGGGCACGCAACTGATGATCGAACCGAGGCGAACGCCGACCAGGTGGGCCGTGACGGCATGCCCCCCCCGCGTGCACGGCGGTCCGGGTCTGCTCGAACCGGAAGGCCGGGCTCACGCGCAGGGATCAGGCGCGGTCACGTCTTCCGCCGAGGCTTGTCGAGCGTGATCAGGTCCTCGGGGCGGCGGCGAAGCGCGGTGCAGAGGCGCTCGAGCGTGGTAAGGTCGATGCGCTTCGGCGGCCTCCGCTCGATGTCGGAAATCGCGGCGCGCCGACGGCGCCACTCGGCCTTGGCGGCCGGCGCTGTCACGAGCGCCGGCTCGCTCATTCCGCCTCTTCGATCGATTGCGGCCCGAGGTCGAGCTCAGGATCTTCGCCCCCGTCGACCAGCGCGCCCATCGCTTCGGCCACGGCGTCCTGGAGTTTCGACTGCGCGGCCGCGACGGTCGCCATGCCCACGAGGTTCGGTGCGAGGCGCCCGGGCAGGTTGAGCAGCTTCGCCCGGAGCCGATCGACACACGCCTCGACCTGCTCCTCCAAATATTCGATCGAGACGAGCGTGCTCTCCTCGCGCGCGAGTGCCAATTCGGCGACGCGCGCCTCGGCGATTTGCTTCCGAATCCGTGCCGCCTCCGCCTGTTTTCGCCCGGGAGGAGACGACTTGCGGACGGCTTCCGCCTGTTTTTGCTGGAGATACCACCGGAACAGCGGGAGCCAGTCATACCGCCCCGTGCGCTGGTCGCGGGGTGCGCCTTTCGCTCCCAGATTCTGCAGCTGCTGCGCGGTGATGCCGAGATCCGCTGCGGCCTGCCGTTGAGTCTTCAGATTGGCCAAATTGCGCTAACCAAAGCGGGACGTGGCGCATTCGATACCTAGGCCGCTACCACGCTCGCGCGTCCCCCTCGATGGAGGGGTCCAGGAAGGACCCCACAGGCTCCGAATGCCGATCGGAGCGGCGGTGGCCGTAGTGCTTATTACCGCCTGGATCCGGGGTGCTCGGCTGCGCCCTGCGCCGCCACAGTAGCCACTGAATCGAGCCAGGCGGGCAGCGTTACCTCATCAAGGATCGTTGCCCCGACGCTCTCCAGAATGGTGCGCGCACGCTCGTATCCCGCCAGCACGTCGGAGTATTGCGGCGTAGCGCCGTTTAGCGGAGCTAGCGCAAAGATGCCAGCCTTAATGTCAGAGTCTTTCTCTCGAACGTCGAACACGCGAAAGGCAAGTGCTTCCGAGCGCTCGAATTGGGCGCTGGCAGGCCCTTCTTCATAGGAGACGCCATGTAGCACTCCGACGGCGCGACCGTTGCCGATGACCGCGTCGAACGCGTGGGGAGCCGCAACGCCGCGGAGGGACGATCGGAGCAACCTCTCTACTGCTTCATCGTTCAATACATGGAGCCGCAATGCCGCCCGGGTTCGCGCCTTGACCAGCGCCTTTACCTCTCGGCGCCCGCGAAGCTGCGCGTCTGGCCGTCCGTGGTCGACCAGATACATGGCGGCCGCATAGGTAACCAGCGACTCCACGGACTCCGTGACTCCCGGAGCGGGGCAAACTGGATGACTCCGCGATCACGCGAGACTAGCCGATGAAGATCCTCTAGAGTGAACCCGTCCCGAGTCGATGCTGAGATGCGCTCCTGCAATCGCTCAAGCACGTCGCGAACGCCGGCGAGATCGCCACCGCTAAAGTGCTGTGCGCGACGCCAGCTCGTAAGTAGTCGTATGGCCGCGCGGCCCTCGTCCGCCGCGATCACACCAACGTTGACGCGCTCGTCCTGCGCTGGAGGGGGGGAGAGTTGGATTACGGTGAAAGCCGCGCCAAGGTGCTCAGGTGGCATATTTACGACCTAGATCATCAGCAAGCTGCTCGCCGCGGCGATGGAGATACCGCGCAACCGCGACCCTTTCCTTCACGTCAATCCCCCAACTATCGAGTGGACGAGCGACGGCCGCAGTGATCACAGCCGTTCTGTCGAGGCGTCGGAATTTTTGAGCGGCCGAACGCAACTCCGCCGGCGCGAGATTGACCGCCTGCACCATCGAAGGGAGCATCTCGGCGACTTCTGTGCAGCCGTCGAGGCTGCTTGCGTCCCATTCGGGGCCCTTCGGGAAAAAGTGCCCATGGTCAACCGAGTTCACCAAGCACGGTGAGTTGGTGTCGTAAATAAACTGAACGTCGGTCCATGTGCCAGCCCACCCGTAAAAGAGAGCAAGCATCGCAAAGCGGTGGCGATTCTGTCGCACATCGGTATGGAGATAGCACATTTCCTTAACGTCGTCGACCAGGTTGGTCACACCGGCGACGAACCGAGAGCCAAACCACTGGCCTGGCGGATAGCGGATGTTCCGAAGCGCGGGGGTCCGCCGGATCAAGTCAGCAGGCACTTCGACGATTCCAAACGGTGGAACGGGCGCTCCGATGGCCGCCCCCAGGGAATACGCGATCATCTCAGTTGCTGCCTCTTTCGGGAACTGATGGCCCTTCACGACCCACGCGCCATCATTGCCGCAGCCAAAGCGAATTGGTCCCTGATGGCTTCCATAGCGATGCTGGAACGCCGTGGCGCGCCGTAGCATCGTGGCATCGCGGCGTTCGCGCGCTATGAGCGATTGCCAGTCCGGCTCGGTCATGTGATGAGGTCGGTCGAGCAGGAGGCAAAGGGCAACTGCACGACACGATGATGTGGCCACCGAGCTTACTCCGGTAGACCGCCGCGGAGATCAGGAAGGGGCTGATGACAGTCTAGCTTCTTCCGGCATGACCCTCGACGACCGCATGACCACCGATCGCGGTCCGCGCGCGTACGTCGTGCAGATCGTGCGGCCGACGGGTGAGCATTTCCGGTTCCGCGGGCCATTTCAGGCTCCTTTCGCGTTGCCCTGGTGAGGGAGCTAGCCTTCGCATCCTCGCGGATCGTAAGATGCATTGATCATCAGCGTCTCCGCTTAACGCCGTCCTGACCTTTTGCGTGGCGACCATCGACTCCCCGCCAACTCCCGGACAAATCGTTCGCGTCCGCACGCGCCGCCATCTGGTCGAGTCCGTCGTTCCGCCTATAGCCGGCGGCCGGGATACGCTCGTCTCACTGAGCTGCATCGACGACGATGCGTCCGGCGAGTCGCTTCGCGTCCTGTGGGAAAAGGAAGTCGATGCCGAGATCCTCCGCGACGAGGGCTGGATGCGCATTGGGGAACGCGGATTCGACGCACCGGGACTCTTCAGCGCGTACCTGAATACGCTGCGCTGGAACACGGTTACGGCAACCGATCCCACACTCTTTCAGGCGCCGTTCCGCGCGGGCATCGAGGTGATGGCGTACCAACTCGAACCGCTACGCAAGGCCTTACAGCTTCCACGCGTCAATCTCTTCATCGCCGACGACGTGGGGCTCGGGAAGACGATCGAGGCTGCACTGATCGTCCGCGAGCTGATGCTGCGCCAGCGCGTTCAGCGGGTCGTGGTGGCCGCGCCGCCCACCGTCGTCCCGCAGTGGCGGGAGGAGCTCGAGGAGCGATTCGGACTCACCTTCGTCATCTACGATCGCGAATACGTGCGGCAGAAGCGCGTCGAGCGCGGGCACGGCGTGAATCCCTGGACGACACACAGCCGGTTCATCATCTCACACGCATTGCTCCGCGATCCCGCGTACGCGGTCGGCCTCCAGGACTGGCTGGGGCCATACTGTCCCGGCTCACTCCTCATTCTCGACGAGGCCCATCACGCTGCACCGGCGAGCGGAGCGCGCTATGCCATTGACTCGCGCTTCACGCGAACCATTCGCGAGCTCGCGAATCGATTCGAGCACCGCCTCTTTCTCTCCGCGACACCGCACAATGGACACTCGAACAGCTTCACCTCACTTCTCGAGCTGCTCGATCCCCAACGGTTTACGCGCGGTGTGGACGTGAAAAGTGCCAAGGAGCTCGACGCCGTAATGGTGCGGCGACTCAAGGAAGATCTGCGTCGAATACAGGGTGGTTTTGCGGCTCGCCGGGTCCTAGCGATTCGCATCGACGATCTTCCGCACGATGCGCCCGAGCTCTCGCTCGCGGCCCTACTAAGTGACCTCTGCGAGACCCGCTCGCGGCGCCTCGCGGCCTCGGCGCATTCCGCCCGGTCGGCCGGCCGGCTCACGATCATCAGTCTCCAGAAGCGTTTATGGTCGTCGATCGACGCCTTCGCGCGGACGCTAGCCATCCACGAGCAAACGCTCGAGCATTTGCGTGAGCACGAGAGCGCACAGGAACAGCGCGCCACGGCGGCTGTCGAAGGGATCCTGAACCTCTTGCGGCAGCCGCTGGGCGCCGACGATGAAGAGGCGGAGTCGGCAGAAGAGGTCAACGACGCCCTCCACGACGCGGCAATGGAGCGAGCGACGGCGGCGGCCGGTGGCGGCGCGACCGCGCTTCTCGACCGCGAGCTTACGATTGTGAAGCAGATGCGCGGCGTCGCGGAGCAGCACCGGCATGCGCCCGACGCACGCGTCATTCGCTTGATCGAATGGATTCGCGAAAATCTCTGCCCCGGATTGAGGACAAACGGGTCGCCGTCGGAATCGGCGCCGTGGCTGCCGCGGCGCGTGATCATCTTCACCGAGTACGCGGACACCAAGCGCTACCTGGAGCAGCAACTCCGCTCCGCCATAGCGGGCACCGACCGCGAAGAGGAGCGCATCGCCGTCTACCACGGTGGCATGGGCGACGACGCGCGGGAAGAGGTGAAGCGCGCGTTCAACGAGGATCCGGGCCGGCATCCGCTTCGCATCCTCATCGCCACGGACGCGGCACGAGAAGGGTTGAATCTTCAACAACACTGCGCCGACCTTTTCCACTTCGACTTGCCCTGGAATCCGGCTCGCCTCGAGCAGCGGAATGGGCGCATCGATCGCAAAGGTCAGCGCGAGGCGGAAGTGCGCTGCTACTACTTTGTGCTCGAGCAGCGTCCGGAAGATCGGGTGCTCGACACGTTGGTGCGCAAGACGGAGACTATTCGCCAGGAGCTCGGGAGTCTCGCGCCCGTGTTACAGCGTGAGGTTGAGGCGCTGCTTGCGGACGGTATCGGGCGAGATGACGCCGACGTGCTCAGCGCCAAAATTGACTCAGCGGAGCTTGACGCAACGAAGATGGCGACAGTGGCCGAGCAGCTCGAAGCAGCGCGTGAGCGCGGCCAGGATCTCGAGCGGCAACTCGATCGCCTGCAGACGCTAATGGGAAAGGCCAAGGATTGGCTCAACTTCGACGCCGACCGATTTCGGCAGGTGCTTGATCACGCGCTATCGCTGGCCGGCGCGCCGCCCCTCAGTCACCTCGAATACAGGGGACACGATGCATGGCGCGTGGAGATTCCGAGGAATGATGCTGCATGGAGCGACACGGCCGACACGCTACGAGAGCCGCAGGACCGCCGCATGTCTCGCGCAGAGTGGCGTAGAACGAGTGCCATCCGGCCCGTGGTGTTCGAGGACAATGGTCATCTCGACGGCGACACGGTCCACCTCCATCTCGAGCATCGCCTCGTCCAGCGTCTGCTCGGCAGATTCACTGCGCAGGGACTCGTCCACTACGATCTCGCGCGCGCGTGCGTGGGCCACACTCGCGATAGCCAGCCGCGTGTCATCCTCTTGGGTCGGCTTGGGCTACTCGGTCCGCGAGCGGGACGGTTGCACGACGAGATCATCGCCGTCGCTGCGCGGTGGCGCCCCATCTCGGCGCGCACGGTACCGCTCGAACCGTACGCGGAGGGTGGAAAGGCCGAAACGCAGGCGCTCGCCATGCTCGACGCCGCGCTGCCCGAAGCCGATGCCAATCGCGTGGCGCCGGAGGTCGAGCGCCGGCTGACGGAAACGATTGCACGCGACGTGGAGGAGCTGCGTCCGCATCTAGAGCAACGCGCCAGCGTCGCGATTGCCGAGGCGGAGCGGCTGCTCAAGACGCGGGCCGATCGGGAAGCCGGCGAGTTGGCCACGCTGATTCGCGAGCGCACACAGCGCATCCTTGCCGCGCAGAAGCACGCCACACAGCTCGAGCTAGGCTTCGCCCCTGACGAGCTGAAACAGTTGCGCGCCGAGCAGAAATACTGGGAGAAACGTCTGCGGGACCTCGAGGCGGAGCTTCGCGAGGAGCCCGAGCGTCTACGGGAATCGTACACGGTGAAGAGCGCGCGAGTCGAGCCAGTCGGGCTCGTCTATCTCTGGCCCGTGACCGGCTGACCTATGACCGACGCCGGCATTCGCGCGCACCAGGAGTGGCTCGGCCTCGTCCAACCGGTAGGCCTCGTTGTCGCGCCTACCGCGCTGGTCGCAGCGCAGGTGGAGCTGGATCGTTCGCTCAACAGCAAATGGCTCGACTACGATGCGCTGCTCGTTGCGCACGACGACGAGCGAGTGTTACCCGATTGGCCGACCTTCGCGCGCATCTTTCTCGACTGGCCGCCGTCACAACTTGCGGGGGCCGAGGGAGGGCCGGTGCTCCCCTCCGAATTACGCGTAGCGCTTCCGGAGCTCGAGACCACCCTCGAGCCCACCTACGCGGTGCCCGATGCGCATCGCAACGGCGAGTGGCTCCTGCTCATCAAGGTCGAAGGGTCCGGCGAAGCGCTCGACCGCGCGCCAGTCGCGCACGGCGCGGGGTGGAACGCCAGCCCGCACGACCGCTTCGAGCGTTTGTTGCGCGAGACTGGCGTCTCCGCCGGACTGCTGGTGAGCGGCGATGTCATCCGCTTCGTCTACGCGCCGCGTGGTGAGTCGTCCGGCTGGCTGAGCTTTCCTGTCGAGAGCATGGCGACCGTGAGCGGCCGGCCGATGCTCTCGGCACTTTACGAATTGCTCAAGGGATGGCGCCTCTCGGCCGCCTGCCCGGAAGCGCGTGGACTTCGGCGCCTGCTCGAGGATTCGCGCAAGTACCAGAACGAGGTATCGACTCGGCTCGCCGAGCAGGTGCTCGGATCCCTGTACGAGATAGCGCGCGGATTCCAGGCGGCGGACGACGCGGTCGCAGGCACAGTATTACACGACACGCTGCGCCAGGCGCCAAGCGAGGTGTATGGCGGCCTGCTCACGACGATCATGCGCCTAGTCTTCGTGCTCTACGCCGAAGAGCGCGGCATGCTCCCACAAGACGCGACGTGGGTGGAAGACTACGGCGTAGGCGCCCTGCTCGAGCGGTTGCGCGCCGACAAGGCACGCTACCCCGATACGATGGACCAGCGCTACGGCGCATGGCCCCGGCTGCTTACGCTGTTCCGCATTCTGCACGATGGCGCGAGCCATGAGAAGATGATCATCCCGTCGCGCGCCGGCGAGCTGTTCGACCCGGATCGCTATCCCTTCCTCGAGGGACGACCGTTTGCCACGCGCCGCGTGATGGGCGGGCGGTTGCCTAACGTGCCGCGGGTATCGGATGGCACCGTGCTTCGGGTGCTGGAGCGGCTGCTCATGCTCGATGAGGAGCGGTTGTCGTATCGTGCGCTTGACGTGGAACAGATTGGCTCGGTATACGAGGCGATGATGGGGTTCGAGGCGCAGGCGGCGCGAGGAACGTCGATCGCCGTGCGTCCGAAGACGAAAAAACCGGGAAGCCCGAGCCATCCGGTGGTGAACCTCGACCAGCTGCTCGCGCTACCTGGCGCCGATCGGGTGAAGTGGCTAAAGGAGGAAGCCGATTGCGAGCTTCCAGCCGCCGATGCGACCGCGCTCCGGTCGGCGACGAGCATCGATGCGCTGCTCGCCGCGTTCGGTAAGCGCATCTCGCCGTTCACGCCGCAGCCGATTCGCCTGGGCGGGTTGGTGCTGTCACCCACAGAAGAACGGCGGCGCTCCGGCTCGCACTACACACCGCGCGAGCTCACCGAGCCAATTGTTGCAACGACGCTTCGGCCGGTGCTCGAAGCGTTCGGCGCGCCGCCTGCGCCGGAGCAGTTACTCGACCTCCGGATCTGCGACCCCGCGATGGGATCGGGGGCGTTTCTTGTTGGAGCGTGCCGATATCTGGGCGACAAACTGGTGGAAGCGTGGCAGCGGACCAGCACGTTGCCGGCGATTCCGCCCGATGAAGACCCGCAGCTTTACGCGCGCAGGCTCGTCGCGCAGCGATGCCTGTACGGCGTGGACCGTAACCCCTTCGCCGTGCAGCTCGCGAAGCTCTCGCTCTGGCTGGTGACGCTGGCGCGCGAGCATCCATTCACGTTCCTGGACCATGCGCTGCGCGGCGGCGACTCGCTGGTTGGACTGAGCGTGCAGCAGATCGCCGCGTTTCACTGGGATCTGAAGAAGCCGATTAGTCTGTGGGGGCCGGCGGTGGCCACGCTCGTGAAGGAGGCCGCGCAGCGCCGCAGGCAGATCGAGTCGTTGGCGGAGACAGACGACACGGCAGAGAAGCTGCGGCTGCTCGCGGAATCAGACGACGCGCTGCAGTTCGTGCGGCTGGTGGGCGACGGAGTGATTGCGGCGTTCTTTTCGGAAGACAAGGATAAGAAGCGGGAGCAGCGGCGGCAGGAGTATGAGCGGATTGCGCAGGAGTCAGTTGGAACGGTATTGGTAGGCGGGCGGCTCGAAGCGATAGCCGAGCAATTGCGGAGCGCCGAGCCGCCTGTTGTGCCATTTCACTGGCAGGTGGAGTTTGCCGAGGTGTTTGGCCGGGCGAATCCGGGGTTTGATGCGATCGTGGGGAATCCACCGTTCGCGGGGAAGAACACGCTCATTCGCTCCAACCCGAAATACTACGTCGATTGGTTGCAGACCGTGCACGAGGGCGCACATGGTAACGCTGATCTCGTCGCGCATTTCTTTCGGCGCGCGTATGGGTTGCTACGCGATCGCGGTGCCTTCGGGTTGATCGCGACGAACACTATTTCACAGGGTGATACGCGCTCGACCGGTTTGCGCTGGATGCGGAAGCAGGGCGCAACGATTTATGAGGCTCGCCGGCGATACCGGTGGCCCGGTGCCGCGGCAGTCGTGGTGAGCGTCGTGCATGGCGTGCGAGGCAGGTATGACGGTGTGCGAATGCTCGATGGGCGGCCCGTAGAGAAGATCACCGCGTTTCTGTTCCACGCGGGCGGCGATGACGATCCCGCACCCCTGCCGGAGAATGCTGGGAAGAGCTTTCAGGGGAGCATCGTGCTTGGCATGGGCTTCACGTTCGACGATGGGAACGAGGAGGCGACGCCGATCGCGGAGATGCATCGGTTGATTGCAGAGAATTCTAAGAATGCTGAAGTGATTTTTCCATACATTGGTGGCGAGGAGGTGAACGACAGCCCCACGCATGCCCACCGACGGTACGTAATCAACTTCGGCGAAATAGCGGAGGCGGATGCCCGGGCGAGATGGCCGGATTTGACGCGGATCATTGAGCAGAAGGTGAAGCCCCAACGTCTACGTCAAAAAGATGAGTACGGGCGGGAGCACTGGTGGCAGTTCCTTCGGACCCGGCCGGAGCTCCGGGCCGCGACGGTGGGAATGAAGCAGGTACTTGCGGCCGTACGGACGAGTAAGCACCACGCCATTACGCAATTGCCTGGGAAGCAGGTGTTCAGCGAGAATCTTGTGATCTTCGCGCTTCCGCAAACTGCGCTCAGCGTCTTACAAAGCGGTGTTCACGTCGTATGGATAAACGCGTTGTCCTCGACTCTCGAAGATCGACAAGGTTATCGTCCCTCCGACTGTTTTGCCACTTTTCCCTTCCCGGTCGAGTGGCAGTCGTCGCCAGGTCTTGAGCGCACTGGGTGCGAATTCTGTGAATTCCGGGCCCAACTCATGGTTGCGAACAACCAAGGACTCACCATCACCTATAACCGCTTCCACGACCGCGATGAGCAAGACCCGGGCATCCTCCGCCTCCGCGAACTTCACGACGCGATGGATCGCGCCGTGCTCGACGCCTATGGCTGGACTGACATCCAACCCTCCCGCGAGTTCCTACTCGACTACGAGGAGGAGGACGACGCGACCAGCCGTCGTCGTAAGCCATGGCGCTACCGTTGGACCGACGAGATTCGCGACGAAGTCCTCGCGCGCCTACTCGAGCTCAATCGCCAGCGCGCTAACGCATTCGTGGCTAGGTGTACGTCGCACGCAGGATTCTCGATCTTATGATTGATCGCCGGGCGAGTGTCGCCGCCTCGGAGGCAGCGCGATGACAGTTCAGACATCCGCGGGTGTACGCGAGGATCTGATGCGCGCGCTTCGGCTCGATCTTGTGGGCCCGACGGCGAATCATCCGCCCGACGCCGTGTACGAGAACGAGCAGCTGCCAATGAGCCCCTCGCGCTGGTATCTCACCGGCTTTCTTGTGCCGTCCAACGCCCCGGACGATCAGCGATCGGATGAAGCTAGCCAGGAGGAAATGGATCTCGCGGGCGACGCGGACATCGACGGTGATGATGACGCGGTGCCGGAGAAAGGAGCGGCCAAACGAGTGATCTTTCCGGCATCGATCGGGCTGAGCGTGCTCGTTCCCAAGGAACTCGAGGCGCTCGACGCATTAGTGACCTGGGGAGACTACGCGCCCGAAGCGCGAGATGGCGGCGCACCGGAGGAGGCGGCAGCCGATGCGAGATCGGGCTCAGTGCCCATTCCGCGAGATCAGGTGTGGGTTCGCACACCGCGCTCGCAGAGCGTTCGCGTTCCCATTGCCGCGCCGGGCACAAAGTCTCGCCCGGTGGACGTTCCGGGGTCGGGCGGACTGAAACTGTACTCGAGCGCCCGAAGGGCAGGCGGTGGCGCTACCGGCCTGTTGGCGGGCACACAGGCGGTCGCCGTTTTCCTCGTCAACGAACGCAAACCGGACGCGAGCGAAGAGAAGGACAGAGCGTTCATTTTTCAGGCGACGCTTGAGCTCACGTGCGGCGCTGGGTTCGTGCCACGTCCTGACCCGCGGCGCGGGAGCGATGATGATTGGGACGACAGCGTCGCTGATCTGCAGTACGCCGACGTGTTCGAGTATGCCACCGGACACGGCGTGTCGGCCGACTGGTCCGCCAACGCCGCGACGTGCACGCGCGTGTGGACGACGTGGACCCCATGCGCCAACGTGCCGTTCGTCGGGCCCGCCGAGATGCCGAACGCGATGCTCAGCATGGAGCAGATCGCGTCGGCGAGCACGGCCGCGCTCCGGTCAGGGCTCGCGCCACTGGTGCAGGGATACGGCGAGTGGATCGAGTCTCAGCGATCGCAACTGCGGACCGACAAGAAGCGAAAGGCGACCGCCGAAGGCCTTCTCCAGCGCGCGACCGCGGCGCGTGACCGCATAGAGCGGGGCATCGCCTTGCTGGATGACGGGGCGATTCGTCACGCCTTTCAGCTCGCCAATCGTGCGATGGCCGAGGCGACGCGTCGACGCGCTGTGCAGCGGACGGGTGATGTGCCGAACGAGGTGACTGATCCAGCGTGGCGACCATTTCAGCTCGCGTTCATTCTGCTCAACCTGGCCGGCATCGCCGAACCCGGCGACGCTGACCGCGAAATCGTCGATCTCCTTTTCTTTCCGACTGGGGGAGGGAAAACCGAGGCGTATCTGGGTCTTGCGGCGTTCACGCTGCTGCTGCGACGGCTGCGGCAGCCGACGATCGCGTCGGCCGGCGTTGCGGTGCTTATGCGGTACACGCTGCGGTTGCTCACCCTCGATCAGCTCGGGCGCGCGGCAGGACTCATCTGTGCGCTCGAGCGCCTGCGTTGGGCGGACACCGCGTCGCTTGGTCACTGGCCATTCGAGATCGGATTGTGGGTCGGCCGCGCCGCGACGCCAAACCGGATGGGCAAGACTGGTGATCAGGATGACACGACGGCGCGAAAGAGGGTGCAGGCGTATCAACGCGACAGCAAGCACAAGCCCGCGCCGATCCCGATCGAGAGCTGCCCATGGTGCGGCGCGCCGTTCACGAAGGACTCGTTCGATCTGCGACCGAATGCGGATCGTCCGATCGAGCTGCGTGTGCTGTGCGTTAGCCCGTCGTGCGAGTTCTCTGGTGAACGCGCGCTGCCCATCGTCGCGGTGGACGAGCCCCTCTATCGTCGCCTGCCGTGCTTCGTGATCGCGACGGTGGACAAATTCGCATCGCTGCCCTTCGAGGCACGGGCGGGGGCCCTGTTCGGGCTCGTGGATCGTCACGACGAGAACGGTTTCTACGGCGCGGCTGACCCCGGCCTGGGCAACCCGATTCCCGGCGGCCGATTGCCGCCGCCGGAGCTGATCATCCAGGACGAGCTGCATCTCATTTCCGGTCCGTTGGGAACGATCGCGGGGCTCTACGAGACGGCGATTGATCGCTTGGCGACTCGCGAGCAGGATGGCGCCACGATCCGGCCGAAGGTCGTTGCTTCGACCGCTACCGTCCGACGGGCGGCGAAGCAGGTGACGGCGCTCTTCGCACGCAGACACGTGGAGCTCTTTCCGCCGGCGAGCGCCAATCGCGATGATTCATTCTTCGCAGTCACGGCACCAGTCGACCGTCATGAGCCACGCAAGTACGTAGGGCTCGCGGCGCCTGGGCGAAGCCTCAAGGTGGTGATGCTTCGCTCGTACATCGCGTTGCTGGCCGGGTCGTACCGCGCCTTCAAGGCCAATGGTGGTGACCGGGTTGGACGCAATCCGGCGGACCCATATCTCACGCTGCTGGGCTACTTCAATGCGTTGCGCGAGTTGGGCGGCGCTCGGCGAATCATCGAGGACGAGGTCAACAGCCGCGTTCGCATTTATGGTGAACGCCGGCGGGTAGGTGAACAGCAGGGCCTGTTCGAGGATCGTGACATCGAATACGAGGTCCTCGAGCTGACGTCACGGAGGACGACCAGCGACGTGGCGCACGCGAAGAAGCGACTCGAGCGCACGTGGCGCGCGGACAACAAAGGCGAGCGAGTGGACGTGGCGATCGCCACAAACATGATCTCCGTGGGTCTCGACATCACGCGGCTCGGGCTGATGGTGGTGCTTGGGCAGCCTCGCGGAAGCGCGGAGTACATCCAGTCGACGAGCCGAGTGGGGCGCGATCCCGAGCGGCCAGGGCTGGTCGTGACCTTGCTGACGACGAACAAGCCACGCGACCGATCGCACTATGAGCGGTTCGGATTCTATCACCGCACGTTCTATCGCTCGGTGGAAGCGACGAGCGTGACCCCCTTCGCACCTCGCGCGGTGGATCGCGTGCTGCCGGCGCTCGTGGTCGCGCTCGCTAGGCACATGGTGAAGCAACTGACGCCGCCCGCTGCCGCCATCGATATCGAAGCGGCACGTCCACAGCTCAGTTTCATCCTCGACACGCTTGCCGAGCGCGTGGAGGCGCATGACCTCGATCTCGATGTGGCAACGCGGGACGAGATACGTTTGAAGTTACGGGGGCTGGCGAGCGAGCTACTCGACGATTGGAGCAGAATCGCCCGCGAGCAGTTGGATGCAGCGGCGAAGCTCAAGTATCAACAGTATGAAGCCGTCGAGGGCGCGCAGCCGCTCCTACGAGATCCGCTTGACCCGAAGCTCTCCGAGCTGACCGCGCCGCGCGGGAGATTCAAGGCAGCACGCTCAATGCGCGATGTCGAGCCACAGGTGCTCTTGCTCAAGCGAGGCTCGCGCGATGGCACATAAAGGAGCTGGCTCGCTCCGCCGAGGCCAGGTGGTGACCTCGTTCGGACCGGGAGCGACGATCGACCTCCCAGAGATCTCCGTCGTGATTGGCGGACTGGATTGGTGGAGAGGGTACGATCGCGAGCGCATTATCGAGCCGCGACTCGAGGAGAAAGTGGCGCACGTCCTCGGCGTTCCTCGCATCACGCTCTATGCCCCGCCCGCCGAGGTCGATGATCCGCACGGACCCATGTTCGGCATTCCGGTTGAAGTGTTTCCACTCTGGTTCGTGGTGGACATCGAGCAGCGGAAGGGGCGAGCGCGCACCCGGCCACTTGTGCACCGCAATGGTCTTGTCGGCGGCAAGTACGAGTACGAACGACGAAAGTACGCCGCGACGCCCGTTCGCTTCGTGCAGGCGTGCAGCAACGGCCACATCGCGGACATCGAGTGGTACGAGTTCACTCACGGGGGGCGCACGGCCTGTCGTCGCCCGCTCTGGATCGATGAGTATGGGACGAGCGGCGATCTGACCGACGGACTCGTGCGATGCGAGTGCGGCACGCAGCGCGCGCTCGCGCAGGCGACGCGGCGCGACGTGTTGGGGCAGTGCAAGGGGCAGCGGCCATGGCTTCCCGCCGGTGAGCTCTGCGGCGGTCCGGGCGGAACGCCGGAGATGATGCGTCTGCTGATCCGCACCGCGAGCAACGCATACTTTCCGCAGAAGCTGTCAGTCCTCTCGCTGCCGGAGGCGGGAGATCGCATTCGCGCGGCCGTGCGAGGATTGTGGTCGACGCTGAAGGATGCGGAGTCAGTGGAAAAGCTCGCGTTGCTGCGTTCGCTGCTGTCGGCGGTTCGGGATGGTCTTCAGGGCATCGATGACTCGACGGCGTTTCAATACATTGTGGCTGAGCGCGAAGGGCGGACGCCCGCTCGCCGACCGATCAAGGTGGACGAGTTCGAGGCGCTAACCCAGGCGAGTGAAAGCATCGGAGAGGATCGTCCTGACGGCGATTTCTACGCTCGACGACTCCATCTGCCGGATCCGCACCAGGGCGTGCTCGCACCGGTCGAACGTGTGGTGCTCGTGCATCGGCTGCGTGAAGTCACCGCGCAACTCGGGTTCACACGATTTGAAGGCGTAGTGCCCGACGTGCAAGGCGAGCTCGATTTGAACGTGCGCCGGGCGGCGCTGGCCACGGACCCGACGTGGATGCCCGCCGTTGAGACGCGTGGCGAGGGAGTGTTTGTCTCGTTCAAGGCACCCGCGGTCGACGAGTGGCGGGCGCGTCCCGCGGTGCGCGCGCGGGACGATATCTTCCGGCGCGCATTCGACCCGCAGCGTGGTCAGTTGGAGTGACCGAACGTGACGTACATGATGCTGCATTCACTTTCGCATCTGCTGATCACCGCCGTGGCGTTGGACTGCGGCTACAACACGAGCTCGATTCGGGAGCGTATCTACGTGGGTCCGGACGGCTGCGGGATTCTTCTCTATACGGGCACGTCCGACGCGGATGGCACGCTGGGTGGACTCGTCCAGGCCGGCAGGAAGATTAACCGTTATCTCAAGCTTGCACTCGAGCTTGGGCGCCTCTGCGCGAATGATCCGGTGTGCGCGCAGCGCTCACCGGACTCGCCGCATGATGATCAGAGCTCCTTGGGGGCCGCGTGTCATGGCTGCCTCCTTATCAGCGAGACCTGCTGCGAGCGCCGCAACGAGTATCTTGACCGATCGCTCGTGGTGGCGACGGTCCAGAATCTTGAATGTGAGTTCTTCGTCGAGTACCTGTGAACGTCCCATGAACGTGCTGCTCGCGGGACTTGCGCCGATCCAGTTGGAGAGAATCGCGGACGGTCTGGAGCGGCCCACGTTCAACGGCGACGTCGAGGCGGTCCTTCGCGGCATGGAACTCGGGCCACAATCCGCGGCAGTGGCGCAAGAGCTGCGCGAGTACCTGGCTGCACGGACTGCCGCGGGCCTCTATACGGTGCTGAGAGCGGTTGCCGCGGAGCGGCGAGCGGCAACGCAGAGCGCAGACCGACGACTCGAGCTGGTTTGGACGGGACCGGAACGCGACGGCACGGCGACGCGCGATACGGCCGTGGTGGTGCGCGAGCTATTCCAGTCTGCGGAGACCGATGTGCTCGTCGCGGGGTACGCCCTCTACAATGCGCGGGCGATCTTCGCGCCGCTCGCGGAGCGCATGCGTGTGTATCCCACCTTACGCGTGCGGCTCATCGTAAATGTCGCACGAGGCGCCCGAGGGCAGAACGTGGATGAGTCNNCGGGAATTCGCGCTGAGACTGAGGATGTATCATTGGCTCGCGGGACCCTTGCCGACGGTGTACTACGATCCGCGGGCCTTCGACGCGAAACCGGAATGCCGAGCGGTTATGCACGCCAAGTGTGTGCTCGTGGATGGAAAGCGGAGCTTCCTCACGTCGGCGAACCTCACCGAGGCGGCTCAGGTACGGAACATTGAGCTCGGCGTTGTGATCAACGACGCGACGTGGTGCAGGGCGGTCGCGGAACAGTTTGACGATCTTATCGCCCGCGAGGCGCTGCGCGAGCTTAAGGTCTAAATGGCCATTCTTAGTCGCACGTGGCAAGTACAATGAAAAAGGCGCGCGTCTAAATGGCGCTAGGTGTCCGCCGGTACGGGATCGCGGAATTGATTGTTGCGCACGGAGCGGCGGCGAAAGGATCGAGCACCATTCCGCCGTGCGGACAGAACCAGCGATAAGCCAGCTTGCAGACCACCGGGTCGAAAATCGACGACCCCTCGCCGGCCTGTAGTATCTCGGCCGTCGTGTGGTCGAGATACACGATCGCCTTATGGCCCTTGGCCATCGTGAGCCGCTTGCGTTTCGCATGGCGCAGCGATGCCTCGTTGGCGCGATCGCTGAACTTGAGCAGGTTGGCGCCGCGGCCGATTTCCGAGACGATGCCGAGCGAAAGCCAGGCCGCCTTCCGCTCCTGCCAATATCCCTGGCGCGCATCCAGCACCGAGAAGGGTGGAACCCCGAACCGCTCCTGCAGGGTCTGCGCATTGGGCCCGGCACCGTCCGCATCGGTAGCGAGCCGGGCCGCAAGTTCGGATTCGTCGAATCCGGTCAGTCCGAGCTAGAACCCGGCCTCGTGCAGGGCGC
>PLLD01000268.1 GCA_003141205.1 Gemmatimonadota bacterium | reverse complement strand
CTGGCTTCGGATCACGACACCGGTCGGAGGGGTGAAGACATCAGTCCTGTTCCCAAGCCAGCAGCACCAACCGCACCAGCATCGACAGAGCCTGTAACACCGGATGAAGCGGCGCGTATCCGACAGCTGTTCGAACAGGCGCGACAACGGGTCAAGCCGTTGATCAAGCGCGAGGGGGAAGCGGAGGTCTTAACGGACGACGTACTCAACTTTCGCCTCAGTCGGATGTGATCTGACCTTCCTCAAATGACCGCATCGAGCTATCCGTCGGCCACAATCCGAGTAATACCATTTCCGGCGGGGCTCGGTGCCGTCTGTCCGAGACCGGAGGGCGCGCTGGAGTGGCCACCCACGCAGCTCACGTACCTAGAGGTATATCTCCGGTCGCTGGGCTGTGCGACGATCGTCGTGGAGACGCATTACGTCGATCGGGACTTCGTCGACGACTTCGCCCGATACTATGCGCGCGCGATGCGGTCGTATCAGAACTTCGCGACACGCCTACACTTCTTCACTGAGTCGTTCACCGAGGATGCGTGGCGTGCGCTGATCGCGGCGTCGGCGGACGGGCATCGGGATGCAAGAACGGCGTGGTTGCAGGACCGCTATCTCGGATTTTGTGTGGTGCGACCGCTTCCCGCGTCACCGATCGGCCGCACGGTGCTCAAGACGGTGGGGCCGCTAAGCGATGGTGGTCACGAACGCGTGTTCGGTGGCGCGCGCGAGTATACGGTGCACCTGTGTGGTCTGGATCTGAAGGTCGCGGGGCTGGCGTTTCAGCAGCAGGACCAAGGCGTCAGCGCGTGCGCGACAACGGCGCTCTGGAGTGCGTTGCAGTGTGTGGCGTCGGCGGAACGGATGCACATCCCGACGCCGGGAGAGATAACGGACGCCGCGTCCCGATACGTACTCACCGATGGGCGGTCGATGCCTTCGGAGGGACTACGCGTGGAGCAGATCTGCGAGGCGACGCGCGCCGCGGGTCTGGCGCCAGTGGTTGTTCGGTCGGTCTCGCTGGAGCAGGATCGAGTGCAGCTCATGAGCTATGTGCGCTCAGGGTTCGCACCGGTGCTGGCGTTGAGCGTGGGTGGGGGCGGCCACGCGGTCTGCTGCGTCGGTCTCAAGCTCGGGGACATCCGCCCGCAGACCGATCCGAACCTCCACTTTCAGGATGCGGCATCGCGGGTCGAGGGTCTCTACATCCACGACGATCGGTTGGGGCCGTACGCGAGTGTCGAGCTGTTCTCAGACACCCGCCCAGGGCCGGGAAGCGTGCGAACCAGCCTCTTGATCCGCTGGCCGGACAATGTCGACAACGAGGTGGCGATCCTGCAATCGATCATCGTGCCGTTGCCGCCTAAAGTCAGGTTGAGCGTGACGCGGATGCGGGCACTCGGTCTGCCGATTGCGGAGGTCGCGGCGGCGCTGGACGAGATCGACGGACCGGTGACACTCGATGTGCGCTACGAACGTGCCGTGCAGTATAAGCAACGGGCGTACGAGTTCGGTCTGTCCGCTGAGGGCCTGTATCAACTACAGTGCGAGCTGCCACTCTCACGATACGTTGGACTGATCGAGATTGCGTCGCCGGTGGGCCCGTTGTTCGACGCCGTGTTGGACACGACGGACTCCGGCGCTAACCCGTGCGCGCTCGCGCTCGTGCGCCGAGCACAGCTACCGGCCGCCGCGGTGCGCCACCTCGAGGTGCTGACGACCATATTCGGAGCGCGCCGCATCGTCTGAGGATACCATCACTATGCGCCTGTAGCGACCCGCGAACATCCTCGAGGGAATTGACGATGTCCACGCCCGTTGGAGCTTTTCACCGGGTGGTCTTTCGAACCGCTGCCGAACTCCAAACGGCGCAGGCCAGACTTCTGTCCTCTCTTGGCCAGCTACAAGGTCTGCCGGATTCTGACCGCGTCGTTTTTTCCGTTGCCCCGCCATCAGGGCGCGAATCGCACGTTATGTACGCGAGCACCGGTGGCGCTCTATTGATGCACAAATTGGGAATAAGTGGCGGTGGTCCGCCCGAAGGACCAATCCCAACGCGGAATCTCCCAAGCGGGCTTGCGCTCTTTATCGGCGATCAGAGCGACTTGGACGGTCCGCCAGAGTGAGTCGACGTGTTGCCCTCAACGTCGAGATCAATGGCGTCGTGCCTTACTAGGGCTGACCGCCGTGGGCGAGTCGCGCCCGATGTACCAACGGATCGCGTCAGGGTCGTCTGCCGCCTGTGGCGTCCAGCAAACCGCGAGGCGGGGAAGGGAATCGGACCCGCTCAGCGCGGTGTCAGGCAGGAGGCCATCCGGCGGCGCATGTCGTCTTGCGTCAGTAGTTCGCCGGCGGCCTCCTCAGCGAGGCTGCGATCGATCTTGTCCAGGAGATGGAGTCGGTGGATCGCAACCGCGATCGTCGCATCATCCGGCAGGTTACGAACGGCGTCCATCATGCGTTCCTTGGCCGTCATACATCTTCCTTGCTCTGTGGTATGGCACTGGGTCAATGGCGACGCGGGCGTCGTCCTCAACAGAAAATAGTGCCCCCGGCGGGGGCCCGTTTGGGGGCCCGTTTCTGCCGGCAACCCCCGACATTTGGACGTTGAGAATCAGGCACCGACGCACGGTTTTCCCTCTGAACTGGAGGCGAGAGAATACAGGGTGCCGATGTGAACGCATTCTAGCGTAGATGCGCCTCCCCGTGTTGGTCAAGCCGGCGACCGCATCGGAAGTGCGCGGCAGTAGTTCACGGCGCTGCGCTCACATTGCCGCAACGCATGTCTTTTGCCGCGCCGCTCAATTGCGCCAGCGCTCCGTGAGTCAAGTGTGCCCTAATCTGATGGCTTTTGTTGCGGTTGCCTGGATCCAGCGCACCTGGGCTCCGGTGAAGGCTAGAGATCGGATGTGCGTCGCCCCTTCTCCTTAGGAACTTGGCTTTGCCCGCTTCGGCACGTGCCGCCTCACACGAGTCCGTCCAACAAGGCGCTCGATCGGCGTCCAGTCATTCAAGTACTGCGACAGGTCCCGCGTTGGATGCCGGAACTCTCCGTCAGCGATCGCATTTCGATCTGCCGTCCCAAGGCCCCGCGTTTCCCAGCACGCTAGTTTCTTGTCGACCCAGATGTACGACTGAATCGTCGACCCAGTGCCGTGAATAGACTCAAGTCGTCGCAGGAGCTCGGTCGGCCGGATAACCATGAAATCGGGCTCGGCGTGGAGTCCCTGTAGCACGAGAATCCAGTAGTCCGCTGGCGAAGTTCGAACCTTCATGCGGTCGAACTTCCACCAGCCGCAAGCTCGCAGTGTCGGCTGGAACTTCGGGCCCATGAAGGTGGCGAGATAGTCCTTCGACCACTTCACCTGCAGGCGCAGCGAATGTCGCGCGTCATGATCAGTCACAAGGAGATCGACGCCGAGATCCTTGGCAGGCACCCAAACGGCCACGCCAGGATAAGTCCTCTCGATGTAGGAGCCGACGAGGTACTCGCCGGCGTGAAGCGAGAATAGGGGGCGCATCCCTAAAGCTACGGATCTCCGAAGGAGCCGTCGAGTGCGACGCGAATCCGATCGGGTGCCACGGTTGGGGATCGCGTGCGTCTAGCGCGAGCGGGTGAGGAACGATATGACGGCGATGGCCGAGTTGGCATTCGTCGCAGCACTATCCGCGATCACGTCGAGATCGCCCGTAGCTCGCGCACGGGCGTGCAGCCGAAGCTCGAGCGCCACGCCCCCTTTGATCACGAATGCGGTTCGCCCCTCGTGAGGAGCGGCCAGAGGGTGGTTTGCTCGATCAAGGGCGCCGGCCACGATCATGTATGACACCCACTGCCGGGCGCGCGGCTTCGGTACGTCATGGCCTTGGGCGAATCCGTCCAAGAGACGTTCTACAGTGCGCAGTCTGGCTTTTGCGGACGGCGAGCGTTTCGTCATCGAGCGCGCCGCGCGGCCGTGTTCGTGGCGTCTTGCCAGGTCTCCGATGCGGGAACAGTTCGCGCTCGAGCTGCGCGGCTTCGCGGAACGTGAGCCTGCCGCTGCGGCGTCCGTCGGCAATTGCCTGACGGATCAGCGCGGGGCCAAGATGGGTCGCGTGGCAGTCACGGATCGTACGCACCGGTGTCGTCACCGGAAGGCCGTCGTGCCAGGCGATGTCTGCTCTCGGGCTTGATTAAGGGACTGGAGAGGCGCGGCCCATAATTGACAGTCCAAGGCGTCGGCCCGTCGCCTCTGCGAGCACGAGGGCCATTTCCAACTTGATCCACCGCTCCTGCACATTGGCTAGCGTCGCTTGGTATCTCCGATCGCTATCATGTCCTGACGCTCTGCTAACCCGGCTGGGCGACGGCGTCGCGCAACTTCGCGGAGTAGAACGAGGCATTCGCCTTGCCCCGCTGGGCCTCTCGAGCGAACCGTATTAGGTGGTGGCTGACGAAGGCGACGTGCAGCAGCGACTCCAGGTCGCCGCGGCGCAACAGCGGGCGCGCCGTCTTCCAGAAGAGCGCGCGATAGTTCGAAAGGATGCCGACCCTAACGATGATGTTCGCGAGCAGACGCATCCCCATCGTGATGTTCGCAGCGTTGACGCGCGCCGCCGAGTTCGGCGGCTTAATGCGATTCGGGAAGACGTGCTCGAGCTGATACGCGAAGCGGCGATAGATCGCCTCGGGCGCGTAAGCGGTTGTAAAGACGCGCTGCCACATGCCCACGACTTGCTCGTACGGCATCCGGAACGCGACGTTCGACTCTCGCGACGGATCGTCGACGAGGCGCCCCTCCTGCTCGAGCCGCCGGTAGAGCGGCGTGCGGGGCAGGGCCTGCAACAGGTTGATCGTGAGCAGCGGGATCTGTGCGGTCTCGATGAAGTCGAGGATGTTGTCGGCAGTCTGCGGCGTGTCGCTGTCGAGGCCCATGATAATGCCGGAGACGATCTCCATGCCGAACGAGTTGACCGTCGAGATCGCCTCCATGATCGGCACCTGTATGTTCTGGTCCTTCGAGATCGAGCGCAGCGCCTCGGGGTCGGGCGTCTCGATCCCGCAGAAGATCGTGCCGAAGTAGGCTTCGCGCATCAACGCGAGGAGATCGGGGCTCTTCGCGATGTTGAGCGTCGCCTCGCAGTTGAGCATCACCGGGAACCCGTGCTTCTTCTGCCACTCGACCAGGTGGGGCAGCAGCTCCTTTGTGGCCTTGCGGTTGCCGATGAAGTTGTCGTCGACGAAGTAGATCGCCCGCTTGCCACCGTTCTTGACGATGGCATCGAGCTCGGCCACGACGTGCTCCGGTGACTTGAGCCGGGGATTGCGGCCGTAGAGTTCCGGGATGTCGCAGAAGTCGCAGCGGTAAGGACAGCCGCTCGAGAACTGTATGCTGCCGATGAAATAGTCGCCGACGTCGATCTTGTCGTAGGCCGGGATCGGGAACTCATCGAGCGGCACGCGCTCGTTCGTCTCGAAGCGAATCTGCGTCGCGTGACGCGCGCAGCTCGCGTCAAGGGCGGCGACGAGCGCGTCGGTGGCGTCGCCGAGCTCCCCGACGTGCAGGTAGTCGAACTCCGGATACCAGTCGGGCGAGGCCGAGACGGACGGCCCGCCGAGCGCGACCGGCCTGCCGGCCTCGTGCGCGCGGCGTGCGATATCTTGCATCTGACGCCGCTGGATGTGCATCCCGCTGACGAAGACGGCCTCCGCCCAAGCAAAATCGGCCGCTCGCGCGCGCGTGACGTTCTCGTCGATGAAGCGGATCTGCCAGTTCGGCGGCAGATAGGCGATGATCGTGAGAATGCCCTGCGGCGGCATGAAGGCTTTGACGCCGAGCAGCGGGTACGAGTAGTCGAAGGTCCCGAACGACGGCTCGTAGCGCGGAAAGACGCAGAGCACCCGTCGCGGCCGCAGCGCCGCAGCGCGCCGTTGCGCGAAGGGCACGGCTCCAGACCTCACCGTGCCGCCGGCGACTTTTGCGACCAGTCGATGGTGACATTGCCGCACCAGCTCGGCGGCGGCGGCAAATTCCAGGGCTCGTCTAAACGTCGCTCGGGCTTCATCCGATGACGGTACAGCGTCGAGCGGCCTACGCGCAAGACGCGCGCGACGTGGTTTGGGCTCTCGCCACGTTCGCGTCCCTCACGCGAGGAATCGTCGTGAAGTCCGAAGGCCGCGTTGAGCCAATCCGGCCGCGTGCTCAGGGGGTCGCGGGTTCAAATCCCGCCGTCCCGATTGATATACAACGACTTACAAGATCAGCTTGCTGACCGTAGTCAGTTTCGTGGTCAGTTTCTCATGGCTGATGCATTCACGACTGCCTTCTCTCGCAGCTTCCGCTCCTCACGTCCTCCGAGTGCGCCGGTCCGCCCGCGGCCTGGGCACGAGCGCGAGTAGCGCGCCGAAGAGCGCGGCTGCCAGAAGCAGGATAGTCTCCGCAGCCCTGCCGACGACCCCTGGCAATTCGAGAATGCGGCCCAGGCGGTGGTCTCCATCCTGTGTAATCTAGATCTGGCGGTTCAACCTGCTAAGGCGATCGGTGGAGGCGCGGGTTGGCCGATGCCCGCACTGCCTTGCCGGGAATCCCCCTGAGGGCAATCTTGGATCGATATGCGCACATCGACACGCCGCCTCGCGCTCTCGATCATCGCTCTCGCGGCCCTGGCCGCCCATGCTACTGGTCAATCCCCGGCTGTCTACTCGGCCATGCGCTGGCGCCAGATCGGTCCGACCCGCGCCGGGCGCGCACGCGCCCTCTCCGGGGTGCCCAGCCAGCCCAACGTCTTCTACATCGGGTTCGACAATGGGGGCGTCTGGCGCTCGACCGATTACGGCGCGAACTGGAAGCCACTCTTCGACCACGAGTCCACCGGGTCCATCGGCGCCATCGCCGTCGCACCCTCCGACCCCAACATCATCTATGTGGGCACCGGCGCCGGGATCATCCGGCCCGACCTCGCCACTGGCGATGGCGTCTATAAGTCGACCGACGCGGGCAAGACCTGGACGCATCTCGGCTTGCGCGATGGCCAGCAGATTCCAAAGATCGCCATCGACCCCCGCAACCCGGACCGTTTGTTCGTCGCCGTGTTGGGGCATCCGTACGGTCCGAGTGAAGAGCGTGGTATTTTTCGATCGACCGACGGCGGCCGGACGTTTCAAAAGGTCCTCTATAAAGATGAGAACACCGGCGGCAAGGACGTGGACATCGACCCATCCAATCCGGACATCGTCTACGCGACGATGTGGGAAACGCGGCAGGGACCCTGGGAGAATGCCGCGTGGGGCGGCAGCAATGGCGGCGTGTTCAAATCGACAGACGGCGGCACGACATGGAACAAACTGATGCAGGGATTGCCTGAAGGCATAACTCAGGCCGAACTGGCGATTGCACCCAGCAATCCCCGGCGTCTGTATGTCACGGTAGGAACCGGCGGCGGCGGCGCGGGCATCTTCCGATCGGACGATGCCGGCGAGACGTGGGTGCGCACCACGACGGACCCGCGCCCGGCGGGACGCATCGACGAGGCGGTGCCTGTCGTCTTTCCGAAAGATCCGGACTCCCTGCTGATCACAAATGTGGTGACCTACAAATCCACCGATGGCGGCAAAACATGGGCGCCCCGCAAGGGCGCCCCCGGAGGCGATGACTACCAGAATGCGTGGATCAACCCCAACGACCCGAACATCATCCTGCTCGTGAGCGATCAGCGCGCCGTCATAACCCTCAATGGCGGCCAGACCTGGAGCTCCTGGTACAACCAGCCGACGGCGCAG
>PLLD01000343.1 GCA_003141205.1 Gemmatimonadota bacterium | reverse complement strand
GTGCGGGTTCGAGTCCCGCCCCGAGCACTGCCTGCGTCGTGCCGTGCAATGCGGGACCTTCGCGGCTGTATCGCGGTTAGATTTCCTGCAATGACGATCCAGATCACGCCGAAGAAGGCGACTGGGGTCGAGCGGTTGCTCGAGGTGTCCGTTCCCGTCGATCGCGTCCGAGCCGCGGAGGACCGAGCCGCTCATCGCTACGCCTCGACGGTGCGTCTGCCCGGCTTCCGTCCCGGCAAGGCGCCGGCCGCCGTCGTGCGCAAGAAGTTCGCGCAGGCAATCCGGCAGCAGGCGCTGGAAGCCCTCGTGCAGGAGGCGTACAAGGAGGTCATCGAGCAGGAACACCTGACTCCGGCCGCCCAGCCCCACGTGCACGAGGTGAAGTTCGAGGACGGCAAGCCCCTGACTTTCGAGCTTCACCTCGAGCTCCGGCCCAACGTCGAGCTGGCCCGTGTCACCGGCTTTCGCGCGACGCGGAACGCGCGACCCGTCAATGCCGCCGCCGTGCGCGAGCAGATCGACCACGTGCGCGACCAACGCGCAGCGTGGACGCCGGTCAGCGAGAAGCCCGCCCCGGGCGATATGGTTGCGGTCACGCTCGCAACCCTGGAAGGGCCCGCGAGCGCCTCGGGCGAGAGCGCCGAGGGTCGGGAGTACCGGCTGGTCCTGGGCGGCGGCCAGGCGATCGCGGGGATCGAAGAGCTGATCATGGAGGCGGTGCCGGGGCAGACGATCGAGCGCGCCGTGCGCTGGCCCGATGACTTCCCCGACGAGACGCAGCGGGGCCAGACCAAGACCGTGCGCGTCACGCTCAACGACGTCAAGCGGAAGTCCCTCCCCGACCTCGACGACGCGTTTGCGCGCGAAGTGGGGGATTTCGACTCGGTCGCCGCCCTGACGGCGGCCGTGCGGGAGGACATGACCAAGCAGGCGACGCGCGAGGCGGACGCCGAGGTCCGGCAGCGGCTGATCGACGAGATCATTAGCGCCAATCCCTTCGACGTGCCGCCGAGCTGGGTGGCTCGTCTGGTCGATGCCTACGCCGAGAGCTACAAGATCCCGGCGGACGACCGCGCGCACTTCGATACGGAGCTGCGCCCGGTCGCCGAGCGGCAGGTGCGGCGCGATCTCGTCGTCGAGGCGATCGCCAAGCGCGAGACGCTGGCCGCCACGGAGGCGGAGCTCGATGAGCGCATTGCCGAGGTCGCGGGTCAGCGGAAGGTGAGCCCGAGCGAGATTTACGCGTCGCTCGAGAAGGCCGGCCGGCTCCGGGAGATCGAGCAGAGTATTACCGAGGAAAAGGTCTTTGGTTGGTTGCTGGCGAACAACACGATCACCGAGAGCGGAGAACGGGAGTGACCATGGCGACTCTGTATCCCCCCTACGTCATCGAGCGGTCGAGCCGCGGCGAACGGACATACGACATCTTCTCGCGGCTCCTGATGGACCGGATCGTCTTTCTGGGAACGCCGATCAACGATGACGTCGCGAACATCATCATCGCGCAGCTCCTGTTCCTCGACGCGGACAACCCGGAGCGCGACATCCACCTCTATATCAACTCCCCGGGCGGCTCGGTGTCGGCCGGGCTCGCGATCTACGACACGATGCAATTCCTGCGCGCCCCCGTGAACACGACGTGCATGGGGCTCGCGGCCAGCATGGGGTGCTTCCTCCTCGCCGGCGGCCGCCCGGGTCGGCGCTCGACCCTGCCGCACGCGCGGATCATGATGCACCAACCCTCCGGCGCCACCCAGGGCACGGCATCCGACATCCAGATCCAGGCGAAGGAGATTCTGTACCTCCGGTCGCAGATGCACGACCTGATGTCCAAGCACACCGGCCGGCCGGTTGAGCAGATCGAGCGTGACTTCGATCGCGACTATTACATGTCGGCGGCGGAAGCGAAGGCATACGGGATCATCGACACGGTGGTGACCAAGGAGACCGCCGTCCCGGCGCGTCTCCGCAATGAGTCCGTCGAAGTAGTCAAGGGCTGAGGAGAGCCCGTCCAAGTGGTCGCCCAGCGGACGTGCTTGACCCCCCTTGGGGTGTGCGTTAGTTCTCGCCCAGTGACTGAAGCGATACGGGATCGGTGCGCAACGACGCCTGACGAACGGTGGCTATGACCCACGATAAACACCTGCGGTGCTCATTCTGCGGAAAGTCGAAGGACTCCGTCCGGAAGTTCATATCCGGACCGTCCGTCTACATCTGCAATGAGTGCATTGCCCTCTGCAACGAGATCCTGGCGGAGGACGAAGAGCGTGAAGTTACAGAAGCGATCACGCAGGTCCCGACGCCGCAAGAGATTAAGGACGTCCTCGACCAGTATGTGATCGGGCAGGAACGCGCCAAAAAAGCGCTTGCCGTCGCGGTCTATAACCACTACAAGCGCATCAACTCCGCCTCGTTGCGAGATGACGAGGTCGAGCTCGACAAGTCGAATATCCTCCTGATCGGGCCCACCGGGGTCGGCAAGACCCTGCTCGCGCAGACGCTCGCGCGGATCCTCGATGTGCCGTTCACGATCGCGGACGCCACGACGCTGACCGAAGCCGGCTACGTCGGCGAGGACGTCGAGAACATCCTCGTGCGGCTACTCCAGGCCGGCGACTTCAACGTCTCCGAGTGCGAGCGCGGGATCGTGTACATCGATGAGATCGACAAGATCGCGCGGAAGTCGGAAAACCCGAGTATCACGCGCGACGTCTCCGGCGAGGGCGTGCAGCAGGCGTTGCTCAAGATCCTCGAGGGCACGGTCGCCTCGGTTCCACCGCAAGGCGGGCGAAAGCACCCGCAACAGGAATACATCCAGATCAATACCAAAGACATCCTGTTCATCTGCGGCGGCGCCTTCGACGGCCTCGAGAAGATCATCGAGGCGCGCACGGGCCGGAAGCAGATCGGCTTCCTCAAGATCGAGGGCGGCGCCGCGGATCCGAAGCGCGTCAAGAATCCGTTCGCCGAAGTCGAGCCGGATGACCTGCTCCGGTACGGCCTGATCCCCGAGCTCGTGGGACGCCTTCCGGTCGCAGTGCCGCTCGAGGCGCTCGACGAGGACGCGTTGATGCGGATCCTCAAGGAGCCGAAGAACGCGCTCACGAAGCAGTACGCGAAGCTCTTCGATCTCGAAGAGGTGAAGCTCACGTTCGAGGAGAGCGCGCTCCGGGCAGTCTCTCAGAAGGCTCTCAAGCGGGGCACCGGCGCGCGCGGCCTGAGAGCGATCCTCGAGGAGATCCTGACGGAGATCATGTTCGACCTGCCGACGCGGGACGACGTGACCGAGGTGAAGGTGATCGAATCGACCGTGACGTCGGGCTCGCCACCGCTGCTCGAGATCTCCCCGAAGCGCCAGAAGAAGGAAGCGTAGCCGAGGAGATTGCTTTGGGCCTTCGGCCCTCGCAATGACTGGCGCGGTTCTATCGTTGCGAGCCCGCGTAGCAGGCGAAGCAATCCCCTCGCCTAACACGCGAACCCCATCCGTTAGCTTTCGTCCATGGCGACTTTTTCCCGCGATGGCGAGCAATTCACCACCGAAGACCGGCTGCCGGTGCTTCCGCTCCGGGATGTCGTGGTCTTCCCGTACATCGTCATCCCCCTTCTGGTCGGCCGCGCCCCCTCGCTCGGCGCGATCGACGAGGCAACCCAGGGAGACAAGTACCTCCTCCTCGTCGCGCAGCGCAGCGGCGACGTGCAGGATCCGGCCGCGAGCGACCTGTTCCGCGTCGGCGTCGTCGCCCGCGTGCTCCAACTGGCCCGCCTCCCCAATGGCACGGCCAAGGTTCTGGTAGAGGGGATCGCCCGCGCGCGCGTGTCCCGCTACACGCCGTCGAGCACCGCCCTCCACGCCGCGATCACACCCGAGCCCTTCGGCCCCGGCGAGCCGCCCGCGGATCCCACGGCCGCGACCGCGGTCGCCCGTCAGACGCTCGCCCGATTCGAAGAGTATGTCGCCCTCCACCGCCGGATCCCCGACGAGGTCGTCCCCCTCGTGCAGGCGATCGAAGCCGAGGAGCGCCGAGCCTTCGCGATCGCCGCGCACCTCGCGGTCAAGCCGGACGTGCGCCAGCGGCTGCTCGAGACCCCGACGCTGCCCGAGCTCTGGGACGCGCTCACCCGCACCCTCGGCAGCGAGGTCGAGCTGCTGCGCCTCGAGAAGAAGATCGACGAGGACGTGCGGGGATCGCTCTTCCAGAACCAGCGCGAGTTCTACCTGCAGGAACAGCTCCGGGCGATCAATCGTGAGCTCGGACAGGACGATGACGATGTCGCCGAGCTCGAAGCGGAGGTCGCCCGCCGCGACCTCCCCGAGGGCGTGCGCGCGCGCGCACAGCGCGAGATCCGCAAGCTCCGCCGAACCGCCCCCATGTCCCCGGAGACGACCGTCGGCCGCAACTACCTGGACTGGCTGCTCAGCGTACCCTGGACCGAGCGGACCGATGACGTCCTCGATGTCGACCACGCGCGGCGCGTGCTCGACGAGGACCACTACGGGCTGGACGAGGTCAAGGATCGCATCCTCGACTTCATCGCCGTCCTCGGACTGGTGGGCCGCCTGGACGGGCCGATTCTCTGCTTCGTCGGCCCCCCCGGCGTCGGCAAGACGTCGCTCGGCCGCTCGATCGCGCGGGCGCTCGGACGCCGCTTTATCCGCATGGCGCTCGGCGGCGTGCGCGATGAAGCCGAAATCCGGGGACACCGCCGCACGTACATCGGCGCGCTCCCGGGCCGGATCATCCAGGCGATGAAGCGGGCCGAGGTCGTCAATCCCGTCATCCTGCTCGACGAGATCGACAAGCTGGGGCAGGACTACCGCGGCGATCCCTCCGCGGCGCTCCTCGAGGTGCTGGACCCCGAACAGAACAACGCGTTCAACGATCACTATCTCGAGATCGACTACGACCTGTCGCAGGTGCTGTTCATCACGACGGCGAACGCCCTCAACACCGTCCCCGATGCCCTCCGCGATCGCATGGAGGTGCTGCGACTCACAGGGTATCTCGACCACGAGAAGATCGCGATCGCGCGGAATTTCCTCATCCCGAAGCAGCTGGAGCGTCACGGTCTCGAGCCCCGGGAAGTCACGTGGGAGCCGGATGTCCTGACCGCGATCCTCCGCGGGTACACGCGCGAAGCCGGCGTGCGCGAATTCGAGCGGCGGCTCGCCCGCGTGGCGCGCAAGCTCGCCCGGCACCGCTCCGAGATGTCGGTGAGCGACGCCGTCGACGCCGTGCAGCCCGTCCGCGTCGACGGGCTCAAGGCCCTCCTCGGCAACGCACCGTACGACCCGGACGACTTCTCTCTCGAGGACATGGTCGGGGTCGCGCGCGGCCTCGCCTATACGAGCGTCGGCGGAGAGACCCTCGAAATCGAAGTCAGCGTGGTCAAGGGACGCGGCAAGGTCCAGCTGACCGGCACGCTCGGCGACGTCATGAAAGAGTCCGCGAGCGCCGCGTTGAGCTACGCGCGCCGCCGGTCCATCGAGCTTGGCATCGACCGCGAGTTCTATCGGACCTGCGACGTGCACGTCCATATCCCCGCGGGTGCGACCCCCAAGGACGGTCCGAGCGCGGGGATCGCGATCGCCGCGGCGATCGTGAGCGCGCTCACGGAAGTCCCGGTCCGGGGCGACGTCGCGATGACCGGGGAGATCACCCTCCGCGGTCGAGTCCTCGCGATCGGCGGCCTCAAGGAGAAGTCGGTCGCGGCCCACCGTAACGGGGTGCGCCACGTGATCATCCCCGCCGCCAACGCGCGCGAGCTCGACGAGATCCCGCAGGAAGTGCGCGATGTCGTCTCCTTCCATCCGGTGAAGACCATGGACGAGGTCCTCAAGATCGCCCTGGTCGCTCCCGTGCCCACCCGCCGGCGAAAGTCCGCCGCTCCCGCTGCCGGCGCGTCCGACGTCGTCACCCATTAACGCTCCCATTAACGCTCCCCTTAGCGCTCCCCCGGTCCGGGATCCCCTTCCGATTCGGGACGTCAGCTTCCTCGGGGGGATGGCGGAAGCCGGCGGATGGCGCCCGGACCCGTCCCTTCCCGAGGTCGCCATCGCGGGACGATCCAACGTTGGGAAGTCGACTCTGATCAATCAGCTCGTGCGCCGGCGCAGCACCGCCCGCGTCAGCCGCACCCCGGGCCGGACGCAGCAGATCAATTTTTTTCGCATCAACGATGCGTTCATCCTTGTCGACTTCCCCGGTTATGGGTTCGCGCGCGTCTCAAAGGGCACCCGCGCGAGCTGGCGTCCGCTGATCGATAGCTACCTTCAGTCGAGCTCGATGCTGCGCGGCATGGTGCTGTTGCTCGACGTGCGGCGTGAGCCGAGCGCCGACGACCGCCTGATGCTCGACGTGCTCGCGGATGCCGGAGTTCCGACCGTGATAGCGATCACCAAGGTCGACACGCTGGCCCCCGCCGCGGCGGAGCGCGCCGTCGAATCGCTCACGCGGATGCTCGCACTGGATGCCGCCCAGGTGATACCGATGAGCGCCGTCACCGGACTGGGGCGCGATGAGCTGGCGGCCGCCGTTGTCGCTCTGGTCGAGGCGACGCGCTAAGATTCCGCATATGGTCCTGCGCCCGCTCCGGCAGCTCGCAACCCGCCCCGCGCGTCCCGTCGCGGACGCGTGGCTGGCGGAGCTCGCCGACGCCCTTGCCGCGCCGATGTCCGACCCCGCGGCCGCTCGATCCGACGTGTGCCGCCGCACGCTCGCAGAGCTCTGCTATCCGCAATACGCCGGGAATTGGGAAACGGCGGTCGCCGATGCGAAGCTGCCGCATGGGGTGCGCCTCGCCCTCGCGGCACTCGATCCGCGCAATGTGACGCTCGAGCCCGAGTACTACGCGGAATGCGACGACGCCCGGTTCCAGGCGGTGAAGCCCCTGCTCTGGCTGTGGTACTCTTTCGATCGCACGCCCGTCGGGGGGCAGAACATCGACGTGGGAATCGGCCTGCGCCGTCTGCTCGCACCGTACATCTTCCGCCGCTGCGGGGAGAACTTCAAGGCGTTCCAGAACGTCGAGTTTTCCTTTGGCTACAACATGGAAGTGGGCGACAACGTCGTCATCCACCGGCACGTGCTGCTCGACGACCGCGGCGGGATCATCCTCGGCAACAACGTCTCGGTGAGTGACTACGCGAACATCTACAGCCATACGCACAGCATCATCGACCAGAAGGACGTGACCGACGCGACGACGATTCTCGAGGACGGCGCTCGCATCACGTACCACGCGACCGTCCTGGCCGGGGTGCGCGTGGGATGCGACGCGATGATCGGAGCGGTGGCCGTCGCGACCAAGGACGTCCGCCCTCACCACGTCAACGTCGGCATCCCGGCGAAGAGCATTCGCATCAAGCCGACCGCGCCGGCGGACGCCGCGACCTACTGCCTCCCTGCCGCGCGCGACCGGTCATAGGATCGCCCACCACGCACGATCGGTGTCGACGGAGAGCGTCCACCGGCCGTCGCGAAGCCCGCGCGCCACGTCGACGCGGAGAAGATCGAAGAAGCTGATCAGCCCCACGCCCAGCGCCGGATACCACCCCTCGCGACGGAGCGCGAAGGGCGCGCTACGATCCACGTAATCGGTATGGACGAACGGCGCCACGATCGCACTCCGTGCCGATGCGCCGCCGAACCGGCGCCCCAGATCGATCGCGGGGAAAGGGATCGGGAACCCCCATTCGAGGTGGGCGCTCGCGCCTGTCTGTGCCGCGAGCTCGTGAAAGCCGTAGCCGGGTCCGGACAGCGGCCCGCCGAGAAACACGAAATCCTGCGGAGGGGTCGCCGCCAGTCCCCCGCGCGCCACCACCATCGCCGCCGTGAGCCGGGCATCGAGGCGGTCCGCTCCGATAGGACGCACCGCTTCCGCTGACCAGAACGCGCGTCCGACGAGGGGCTCGCGCTCTGCCAGGGCCGCGCCGCGCCGATGCAGCCAGATGGCATCGAGTCGGGCGTGCGTCTGCCACATGGCTCCAAAGGGGCCCACTGCCTCGGGGCGATCGAGCCCCACGGCCCCCCGGGTGTCCCACAGCGCCCATGCCGGAATCGTCGGTCCGTACCGCCCGAATGCCGGATCCGCGTGAATCACGAGCGGGCCTTGAGACTCGCGCGCGACGGTCGCCTGCCACCGGAGACCGGCCGGCGCGGGACCCATCGCCGCGATCTCGACACCGCGGACATCGTAGGGATCGGTGCGGTCCGCGCCCGCGAGCTCGGCTGCTAATGTGTTGGCGAGCGTCGACGACTCGGGAAAATCCCCCGCCTCCGCGTACCGCCGGAACGCGGTGGCGCGGAGTCCGAGCCCTGCAGGCTGTTGCCACGACAGGGTCAGCTCGCCCTTCACCGCCCGATCGCTGATCCCGTAACGGGCTCGCGCATCCGCGCTCCACCCACTGGCGATCGCGTGCGTCAGGCCGGCGCCGAGGCCGAGCCCCTCGACGCGATCGATCCGGACGAAATCGGAGATCCCGCGGGCGGAGAGCACCGATCCCTGCACATGCGCCAGCGCCGACTGCCGCATGAGCGACCGCGCCGTCGCTTCCGCTTCCTGGACATCGGCCGGAGTCGGTGCGCGGACATCAGGGGGAATCGAGTCGAGAACGTGCCCCTGCCAGTGATACGCCCCCAACACCACCTGGGGCGCGGCGACAATCTCCGCTCCGGCGAACATCCGGGGATCGAGACCGCGATTGATCGCGTAACAGCACACGTGCCAGCGCGCCCGAATGATGCCGCGCACCGGATAGTTGAGCCAGGTCGTGGTGCGAACGACCTCGAGCTCCTGTGTGCGCGGCAGCCAGAAGCGTCCGTCTTCCTGGGCATTCTCGAGCGTGACCGACAGCCGCTCGATCCGCCGATCGAGGATGGCCGAGCGCGTGAAGGTGAACGAGAGACGAACGAGCGCGCCGCTCGCCCGGTCGAGGTACAGGGTGCCTACCACACGCGGGGCGGACGGATCGCGCGGCCGCACGCGCACAACGAGGACATCGTTCGTCGCCTGGGGCGTACGGATGCGCAGGGAGTCGGCGATCGCGTAGTCGTACAGCGCTGGCGCGCCGGGGGCCAACGGGTGGGGGACGCCGCGTACGTCATTCCCTTCCCCGAGGCGGATCGAGTCGCGCAATCCGCCTTGAATGATCCCGAAACGATCGCTGTAGTACCCGACGTCGACGGGGAGGAGGAGAGTGTCGCGGCGGCCGACGACGACCTCCTTGGACAAGTCCGGCGCCCGCCAATAGACTTCCACGGCGAGCTCGTCCGACCGGACGATTCGCGGGACGTCCGGGAAGCCGGGCCCGACCTGCGCGAGAAAGGTGAGGTACCCATGTGCCCGCGCGTGATAATCGGCGAGCCCCATTGAGTCGAGCTGGTTGGCGCGGCGCGCGATGGCTCGGTCGATCAGCGCTCGGACAGTGGAATCGTTCCATCCCTGTGCGCCCGCGACGGATGCATTGGTTGCGGCGCCGATTGCAGGTATCATCCACGCCACGACGAAACGCATGGCTGCACCCTCGACCCGCCACCCCCGCATGACCGGCAAATATACCCCGTGAGCTTCGAGCGCTTTCGCGCACTCGCCGCGTCCGCGCGCGGCGCAGCGGCGCTCGTCCCCGTCTGGCGGGATTGTCTGTTAGACACCGATACACCCGTCTCGGCTTTCGCGAAGATACGCGAGGGAGGCGGACCGTTCGCCTTCCTGCTCGAGTCCGCGCCGGCCGGCGGCGAGACCTGGGCCCGCTACACGTTTATGGGATCGGCGCCCCGCGCCGCCTGGCGCCTCCGCGATGGCACCGTCGAGGATTGGAGCCCGGAGAGGGGATGGCACGGTGCGCGGCAGCCCGCCGATCCCATCGCCGATCTGCAGAGTCTCGTTCGCTGTCCCGCGCCCGTCGACGCGCCCGAGCTGGGCGCGTTCTGGAGCGGCGCCGTCGGCTATTTCGGGTACGACGTCGTGCGCTACATCGAGCACCTGCCGCACGCGCCACCGCGAGCGATCGATGTACCGGACGCGGTGTTCGTGTTTACTGGAACGCTCGTCATCATCGACAACCTGCACGGCCAGGCGCGCGTCGTCGCGGGCGCGCAGGTGCAGCCGGGAGCGAGCCCCGCCGCTCTCCGCGCCGCGTACGATGCCGCCAGCGAGGAGATCAACCGGACGCTCGCCCGACTGCGATCGACCGTCCAGCTCCCGCCCCTCGACCTCGACACGTCCGCCGCACCCGCCGTGGGACGCTCGACGTACCCGCGCGACCGGTATCTCGCCGACGTCGATCGGGTGCGCGAGTACATCCTCGCCGGCGATTGCTTCCAGGCCGTTCTCGCGCGGCGCATCGTCGTGCCACACGATTTCCCCTCGGACGGGCTGTATCGCGCGCTGCGCGCCCTCAATCCGTCGCCCTACATGTACCACCTCATCCTCGACGGGATGGAGCTCGTCGGAAGCTCGCCCGAGCTGCTCGTCCGCGTCGCCGACGGGCGGATCACGCTCCGCCCGATCGCCGGCACGCGCCCGCGCGGACGGACCCCCGCCGAGGACGCTGCTCTGCGTGCCGAGCTGCTGGCCGACGAGAAGGAGCGGGCGGAGCACGTCATGCTCGTCGATCTCGGGCGGAATGACGTCGGCCGCGTCGCGGAGTTCGGCAGCGTGACGGTCACCGAGATGATGGCCGTGGAGCGGTATTCCCACGTCCTGCACATCGTCAGCCAGGTCGAAGGCACGATCGCCGAAGGGATGTCCGCGCTCGATGTCTTCCGGGCAACCTTCCCGGCGGGGACGCTTTCCGGTGCGCCGAAGGTGCGGGCGATGGANNTCATCGACGAGCTCGAGCCCGAGCGACGGGGACCGTACGCCGGAGCGGTCGGCTACATCGCCGCCGGAGACCGCCGCATGGATCTGGCGATCACGATCCGAACGTGCGTGATTGCCGACGGCACGGCATCGGTGCAGGCCGGCGGAGGGCTGGTCGCGGATTCGGTGCCCGAGCGCGAATGGGACGAGACCGAGAACAAGGTGCGCGCGATGCTGACGGCGATTGGCCGCGTCCGCTCGGCACTCGGCGGCCGCAGGAGCTAGCGGGAACGGATGTCCCTTCGCCTCATCCGCGCCGATGGCGCGTTGTCCTTCGAGCTCGCGGAGGGCGCCGCGCGGGTGGTAGGCCGCGGACTCGAGAGCGACATCGCCGTGAGCGATCCGACGATCTCGCGCCGGCACGCGGAGATCAGCATCGCGGACGGGGGGAAGGGGATTCAGGTGCGGGATCTTGGCTCGAGCAATGGAACCTTCGTCAATGGCACGCGTGTGGATGCCGGGCACGCGGCCGTCGGGGATGTCATTGCCTTCGGACAGGTCCTCTTCCGCGTCG
>PLLD01000168.1 GCA_003141205.1 Gemmatimonadota bacterium | reverse complement strand
CTGCTCCATCCTGTCGGAAACCGAGGTTGGTAGCGACGACCCGTTGGAGTTCCTCGACCGCGCGGTCGATTTCGCCAACAACCGGCTCTGGGGCACACTATCGGCGGACTTGGTGGTCCATCCCAAGTCTCTCGCGGACCCGCGAATCGCCGAGGCCGTGGAGCGGGCGATCGCGCGGCTGCACTACGGTGCGGTGACCGTCAATAGCTGGACCGGCTTTCTCTTCGCCTTCGCGAGCCCGCCCTGGGGCGCCTACCCCGGCTCGACGCCGGCCGACATTCAGAGCGGGACGGGATGGGTGCACAATTCGGCGATGCTGGAGGGATTGGAGAAGGCGGTGTTGCGCCACCCGCTCACGATCATGCCCAAGCCCGCGACCTTTCCCAGCCACCGGACGGCGCACACGTTGCTTCGCCGCCTGACGTTTCTCGAGGAGCGAGCGAGTTGGGCCCGAGTGCCGGGCGTGGTGGGGGCCGCGATGCGCGGGTGACGGCCGCATTCCGCGCGCGGGCGTGTGGCCTGCCTCTCCCGGGATGACGAGCTCCATCGGGGCACGGATGTTTTGACGCCGAGTGCGTTCGACGCGCCAATCCGCGCTTCGAACGCCTCCTCGGCGACAGCTCGGCTGAACGCTGTTAGCGAGTGGCCAGGGGCAGAATCGAACTGCCGACACGCGGATTTTCAGTCCGNNGGAGGGAATTGAACCCCCGACACGCGGATTTTCAGTCCGCTGCTCTACCAACTGAGCTACCTGGCCGAAAGCCATGCAACCTACTGATTCACTTGGACTTCCTCAAGCCAGTCAAGGGCGCAATGGCCGCTGATCCTGTCGACTGGCGTGAAAAACTGATCTCGTAACACCCCGCGCATTTTGGACGATCGTGCGCTACGCCCGCGCCGCGGCGGTGCGGGCTTTTCGGACAGCGTGCGCCAATAGACGGCCCCACGGAAGCGGGTCGTCCTGGACGGAGGCGCGCTCGAGGCTTGTGAAGTACGCCTGCCGTTCCTCGGCTCGAATCGTGACCCACGGGTCGCCGTGGCTGCCCAGGACGACGTTCATAAGAAGCCGTCCAACACGTCCATTCCCGTCCGGGAAGGGATGGACGTACTCGAACGCCCAGTGGGCCACCGCCGCGCGCACGACTGGGCCGACGGCGAGCTCGTTAATCATGTCGCAGGTCAGCCGCACCAGACCGGGCACTTTCTCGACGGCCGGCGGCACGTGGTCGCTATGACGGATGAATGCGGATCGCGTCCGGTATCGTCGCAGCTCGTGCGCCTCAAGGACGATCCCCGCTTCGACCGATGGCCACCACAACGCCTCGTACAGATCGAGGATCAGCGACTCGTTGAGTAGCACCGGACCGCGAGCTGCAGTCAAGACCGCGAGCGTGCGGTCGAATGCCCGTGCATACCCCTGAATTGCGAGTTGCCGGGCGACTTCGTCGGGCGTGCGTCCCGCGACGGAGCGGCCACTCAGTACGGCGTCGACCTCCTCCGGCGTGATGCGATACCCTTCGATTGTGGTCGAGTGGTAGGTGTCCTCTCGCTTCGCCTCCCGTGCGAATGCTATGAGACGGGCTGGCGTGAGATGTGGACGGGCGCCGCGGTCGAGCCCAGCATCCGTGAGCTGCGCCGCGTACCGTGTGATCCGCTCCGCGTGCCGGTCGAGCCACGGCGCGTGGGTGATGGGCCCGTGCGTGATGGACCGATCCAACATCGAAGACGGCAGGACCAGTGTCGACGACTAACGTGAGGGCGAGAAGCAGCCAGGCGTCCGCGGTAACGCGGAGTCGTGCGCCGGCGACCACCTCCGTTCGAACTCGGTCGCCGAGGCCGGCCACGGCCGGCGGCACCGAGGGGTCGAGGGCCAGCACCTGAATTCGGTGCTCTTCAAAGACGGTGTATGTGCGCTCGCTCTGGTTCTTGGCGTGGCGAACTAGGAGCCTCGGGGGTACGCCAAGCTCTCCGACGAGGAGCCGGATCGCACTCACGCGGTCGAGCGCTGCTGGCGCGTACTCCCGGAGCAGCACTGTGACGAGCGGCCAGTACGCGCGGCGGAGGACCTCGTCATCGCCGCGGTCGGTCTGGGCGCGGATCACCCACGCAGCCCCGTCCAGCGCGTCGAGGAGGAGTCCTTCGCGGCGGTGAAAAAGGGCGACTTCGCCAATCGTGCGTATTAGCGGATATACGTGCTCGGGCCCAATGGTACAGATCCGCCAAGCACTCGATGGACGCCGCTCGTACTTAGCCGGGAACCAGCGGCCCGTATGGCCGGCCGGACCGTGGCGGGCTTCGCCTCGACTTCCGCGCGGCGCGGAATTGTCTCGGCCATGAGCCGGCGCATCCGGCGGAGGGTACTCCAATAGACGTCTTCCATGAGGAGGTGCGCGAATTCGCCGTTGCGTCCGATGCTGTACAGGCCGGCGACCCGGGTGCCCCCGGCGAGCCGCTTGCGGTCATCCTCATATTCGTTGAGAAAGACGGGGTACGCCACCGGTGTGCGCACGACCGTGCACCCGAGATACCGCGAACGCGCGTCGGGAATGCAATCGAGATGCGCGAGGCACAATTCTCCTAATGCGGCGTCGGGCATCGTCCAGCGCGCATCGCCGACCGCGCACCCGATGTCGGCGGTGATCACGGTTTTTCCCTCCGGTGCGAGCCATGGCACTGACAGCGGTGTCTCGGTGAGGCGGAAGAACGCGCGATCCTCTGTTGCATCCGGCGATCGTGGGGTCCAGAGCATCGTCGCCGGCAGGAGTCCTCGGCCCTCGAACCGAAGGTTCACGAACAGCATCGGCCGGTAGCGGAATCGTGCAAAGGGGGCCAGCGCATCGGTTCCTGTCACCAGCTTCGCCAGGATGTGCACCGGTGCCGTGCTGACCACGGCGGATACCGGCCTTGCCCGCCCACGCACGCGGACCGCCACCACGCGTCCGTTCTCCACCTCGATCTCCTGTACCGGTGACTCCAGCTGCACCGCGTCACGGACCGAGGCGTATAGCGCTTCGCACAGCACGCTAACGCCGCCGACGGGGTAGACGTGCCATACATGCGGCGTTTCCGCGCACTCGTTCCCGTAACCGATCGCCACCGCACGGTGGGTCAGTCGTCCGGCCGCTGCCAGCAGTATCGTATGCCCAATGCCACTGCGAAACTTGGTCGCGACGGCGGCCGCGAGTGCACTAGCGGGCTCCCCGGACCACGCTTCGAGGAGAGGAATGGCGACGCGCTCCGCCAGTGCGGGCCCGTAGCGTGTGCGGAAGACATCGGCCGCCGACGCAGGGGTCGACAGTGCGCGATCGTGCGGACTGCCGCGTCCGCCTGTACCGGCTGTCAGCGATGCGATGCGTGCGCGGATCGCGCTCAATACGAACTGCGGATTTCGGGCCAACCCACAGGGATAGCTATAGACTTTGCCGTCGAGGAGGACCGCTTCGTCATATCGGTGGACAGTGCGACAGAGCGCCGAGACGCCGAGTGCGGCTGCCAATCGGTTCGTGATGAAGTGGGCGCCGAAATCCGTCGTGAATCCTTCGTCGTCGGTGTGCGACGTGGCGAGTCCGGCGATCTGCGGTCCGGCCTCGTAGACAACCACGGGTACGCCGCGTCGCCGGAGCCAGGCAGCGGCTGTGAGTCCGGCGAGCCCCGCGCCGACGATCGCGACGGGTTCCGCCTCAGCCCACCGCGTCGTCGCGGTCATATGGCCACCGACAGCGGTGGGTAGCTCGCGTCTGCATAAGGGAGCGGACGCCGAAGGCTCGCGCGGAGCAGGGCTCCGGCGCCAAGGAGCTGACAGAGCGTGTCGACGACCGTGAACGCCGCCAGCGATACGGGCGAGCGCAGGCTGAAGCGGTTCACGATCCATCGGGGCGCCCCCCAATCATCGAGCGCATTACGCAGCGAGTATACCCAATTTACGGGGCTCATCGTCGTCTCGATCGATACGACCTCCAATCCCGCGCGATTGGCCAGTGCGGCAAGCGTCTCCCGTGTGAACAGATTCCAGTGGCGCGGGAAGTGGTACCCGCCCCAGTGCCGCCCGCCGAAGAGTCGAAAGTCGGGCGCATTCGCGTTATCGGTGACGAGGATGGCGCGGCCGCCAGGTCGTAGCAGTCTGTGGACGGCGGCCAGTACGCCGACGGGGTCAGCGACGTGCTCGATCGTGGCGATCAGAAGCGCGAGATCGTATTCCGCCTCGGGCAGGTCGACGGTTTCGATTGTGCCGAGGTGCACGGTGAGGTCGTGCGCTCGGGCTGCAGCGACGGCGCGCATGCTCGAATCTATCCCTTCGAGCGTCCACCCGTCTGGATTCACGGCGCGCAACAGCTTGAGATGGAATCCGTCGCCGCATCCGATGTCGATCACGCGGGCAGCGGGCGGCAGGCCGCGGCACCATGCGAGCGCGCGACGTGTCTCGAGGGCGCGCCGGACGCGGTACACGAATCCGAAGCGCTCGGGCGAGAAGTCGAACGCGTGGTAAGTGGACGGATAAATACGTGGTAGCTCGCGTGCGGTCGGGCGGGGACTCAGATACAGCAGGCCGCAGCGGCGGCAGCGGACGGCAAGAAAGCTGTCAGCGCTGGTGCGGTACTCGAAGTCTTCGCCAACGGCTACCGGTTCCCCATCATCGGCGCCACAGAGCGCGCACGCCACCGGCACGAGTTCCAATCCGACATAGGGCGGGACTTCGATTAGCTCGTGCAGTGTTGTAGTGCTCATGGGGGCGGTTCATCCGTCGAGGCTGCGTAGTCGCACGTCGAGGTTGCGTAGTCGCAACCGCAACTAACGCGCCAATCGTCACGCTGTCATTCATGATCAGGTCATATCGACCGACCGGCGCGATGTGCGGCTGTGGGCGTGGCGCCGGGCATATACGGCGCCGCGAGCGCGCCGTCCATTTGCAGTGGGATCCGCGGTGCACCAGTATATGTCGAAGCATATGTCGAAGCGCCGGAGCGCCCCGACGCCGCCGGCCCGTACTGCCTCGCCGAGGAAACTCATGACTCAGCGTGACCTGCACACACTCTTAACAGACCTACATAACCAACTGCACGCGGCGCAAGGCATGGATCCCGAATCGCGCCGTCGCTTGCGACTCGTCGCCGAGGACATCCGCGCGTTCGTGGCGGCTGGCCCTAAGCCACGTGATGCAGGGAAATCTCAGGATCTTCGGGACCGGCTGGCCAAGCTCGTGGTCGCGTTCGAGGGCTCGCACCCGGACCTCAGCAAGACGATCGAAAACGTGGTCGATACGCTCAGTCTGCACAGCCTGTGAGGTTGGATTTCGCCACGGACCAGATGGACGATTGGTGCGATTGACCCCCCACCGCGCGGCACCAAAACTGCAAACATGACGGATAGTACCTTGCCGATTTCCGAGCGGAGTCGGCGCGCGGGGGCGTCGCCAGCGGTGCAACCCACGTCACCCGCGGCCCGAGGCGCTCATGATCTTCCCGCAACTTGCCCGCTATGCGGATGTCGCGTTGTTATTGCTGCGGATCATGGTGGGGATCATCTTCTTTACGAGTGGGTGGAAACACCTCAAAGATCCGCAAGCACGCCGTGGCGGACGGGATTCTGGGGGAAATCGGGGACGGACGGCTGGAGCTACGATACCATGCTCGTCGTCATGAATCTCATCCTAGTCACGACCGGCGGAGGGATCTTCTCCCTGCAGTGGCCGCGCGTCGTTTGACACCTGTCACTTGCTCCAGGGCGGGGCGATTCCGTTCACGCGCGCGTACGCGATGAGCTGACCCAAGTGTTCGTGTAGGTCGTCCACCATGGCGAAAGACCTCGAAGGCCCCCAACACCTTCGCGTCACGGGTGCGTAATACCGGTGGACTGCGGCATCC
>PLLD01000044.1 GCA_003141205.1 Gemmatimonadota bacterium | reverse complement strand
ACGCGTTGATGGAGCTATCCCCGGTCGACGCGGAGGCATTGGTCCTCGAGGAGATCGGGAGCACGCCGCTCTTCGGGGCACGCTTCCGGATGAACGCGGCGCGGGCACTGCTCCTTCCGCGCGGCAGTCCGACGCGCCGCATGCCGCTCTGGCTGCAACGGCTGAAGGCAGGAGACCTGCTCGAAGCGGTCCGTCCATTTCCGGGCTTCCCCGTTCTGGTCGAGACGTACCGCGAGGTATTGCAGGACGCGTTCGACATGGAGGCACTCGGAACGACGCTGCGGGCGCTCGCCACGGGACAGATCGCCGTGCGCTACGTCGCCACGGAGCGACCGTCCCCTTTCGCGCTCGGACTGCAATTCGGCTTCGTGATGGACTGGCTGTATACGGATGACACGCCGCGGGCCGAGCGCGCCGCCGCACTGCTGACGATCGACCGGCAACTCCTCGACGACGTCATGGGAACCGCGGTCTCCGACGCGGAGACGCGAGAGGCGCTCCAAACCGTGTTGGCCGAACGGCGCGGGACGACCGCGCGCCGTCAGGCGCGGTCGGCGGACGAGCTGGCGCAGCATCTGGCGCGCGCCGGGGACCTGTCGGCGGACGAGCTGCGTGTCCGGATCGCGCCCCTCGATGTGCGGAAGTCCGCCGATGATCCGCTCGACCAGCTCGTGTCTGCCGGACGCGCCGTCCCGGTCGGCGACACGACGTGGACGCCCACGCCGCGGTACGTCCTCGCGGACGACCGCGCGCTGTACGAAGCAGCGGAGCATGCCGACCGGCCGGCCCGGCGGGAGATCCTCGCGCGGCATCTCCAGGTGGCCGGTCCCGTGACGGTCGCCGACATCGTGGCGCGGTACGGGTGGCCGGACGCGTGGATCGAGGCGCGGATGGTCGAGTGGCAGCGCGCGGGGAAGCTGGTGCGCGGTGTCTTTGAGGGGGACAGCGCCCAGTGGTGCGTGCGTCGCGTGGTCGACGTCGCCCGCCGGCGAGCGCTGGCCGCGCTGCGGGCTGCGATCGAGCCGACGGACCTCGCGACGTTTGCGGCCTTTCTTCAGCGCTGGCAGCATGTCGACCCGCGGGATCGCCTGACCGGCGAATCGGGACTGGCGGCCGTTCTGGACCAGCTCGACGGACTCGCGCGTCCCGCGGATGGATGGGAGCGCGACTATCTCCCTGCGCGACTCGAGACGTACGATCACCTGTGGCTGTCGCGCCTCGCGGCATCCGGTGGTCTCGTGTGGGCGGGGGCGCCGCGGGCCGAGGATGCCGCGCCGGCGACGCTGGCAACGGTCCGCTTCGTCCATCGCGGGGAGGGAGCGGTCTGGCTCGCCGAGGTGGCCGCAGATGCTCCGCTCACGGAGCGGGCGACGCAGGTACGCGACGCGCTGGCGAAGGCGGGAGCCTCGTTCGTCGCCGACATCGAAACGCTGACGGGGCTCGGTCCGCTGGCCGTACGCGATGCATTGCGCGAGCTGGTGGCGGCCGGACTGGTGACGAACGATACTGTCGAGGCGTTGCGCGAAGTCGTGCGGACCCGGGCGCTCCCGGCGCGTCGCAGCGCGGCCCAACCGGACCCCACGCGGTGGCTGCCCGCGACCTTCACCCCCTCGGCCGGCCGCCGGGATCGCTGGGCCCGCCCGAATGTCCGTCGCCTCCCGCGCTGGCGTCGTCCGGATCGGCCTGGAGCGAGCGCACCCGGGGGGTGGATGGGCCGCTGGTCTCTCTTGGCTGCGGGCGGCACACTCGGGGGTCGGCCGCCCGTGGAGGAGCATGCGGCGATCGTCGCTCGGCAGTGGCTCGCGCGCTACGGCGTGGTGACGCGAGACTGGTGGAGGCGCGAGCGACCGCCGATCGATTGGCGCGCGATCTATCACGAGCTCAAGCGGATGGAATATCGCGGGGAGGTCCGGCGCGGATATTTCGTGGCCGGATTGGGTGGGGCGCAGTTCGCGCATCCCGACGCGGTCGAGCAGCTACGCGCGATCCGCGATGACGCGGACGCACCCGTTGTTGCATTGGCCGGGACCGACCCCGCCAACCCCTACTCGCTCACGCTCGCGGGCGTGGCGCCCGATCCGTTGTCTCGACCGCGCGGGCGCGGTGGGATCCTGGTGACGCGGCGCGGGGTGGTGCAGCTGATGGCCGAAGGGCGTGGGCGGCGGATCACGTTGGCAACGCACATCTCACCCCATGACGCGGAGGCCGCGCGGGCGGCCTTGGCCGCCTATATCGGACCCGCTAGAAGCTGACTTGCAGGTCCGACGTGATGAGCCGGTCCGTGGTTTTAAACCCGGGCGGCGGGAGGTTCGAGTAGCGAATCGAGTAGCCGAGCTTGAGGGCGAGGTGCTTCGACAGCGGTGCGATGATGTCAGTCTGTGAATTGACTCGGTAATCCTGGTGGGTTTGCAGGTTGGGAATCCCTTCGATGAACTCCTGCACGTACGCCTCCTTCTTGAAGGAGTATTTGTACAGGCCGGAGGTGTGTAGCGCGGCCGAGTGGTTTGCGCTATCGCTGATGGCCCGCTGCTCGATATAGGAGCTGCCGAAGGCGAACTCCAGGTGGTTGCGGCGGGTATCGACCGCCGTGATCCCCGCTCCGATCCCTTCCTCGAAGCGGCGCTCGATCCCGGCGAAGGTGTTGCGGTCGAACTCGCCGAGGGCGTAGAGGCCGACGTGGGGCGTGAATTTGTATTCGTCGCGGAGGCCGGCCGTCCATAGGCTCGTCTGCACCTTGTTTTGACTGGTGCCATAGACGACGGAGAACATCTGGTCGATCTGGTTGTCCTTACTCGTGCGGAGCACGACGTTGTCGGCCAGGTTGAGTGTCGACACGACCGTGTTCCCGGAGGTGTTGACGTAGCCCAGGTCCAGATGAAACGCCGCGAATGGCGGCTTAGGAGGGGGCTTGGGCGCAGCTGCTTTTGTCGAGTCCCCGGCGCCGGCTGTCTTGGCCGAGTCTTGAGCGCGGAGCGCGACGGAGAACAGAAGGGGAGCGAGCACCGCCGCGACGGCGCAGCGGGACGACGTCGCGTGAGTGCTTCCCATCGGTGTCTCTGGTCCTCGCGTTGCGGTATGCGCCGCCAGCGCACTCCCTGCGCCGCGACTTGGATGCGAGAAGGCTATACCCACGCACGGCTCGGTGCGTTCTCAGGCGTTCGAGGGACACCTGTCATGGCAGCAAGACGTTATGCCCTTCCGCTCCGGGGAGTGACAGTCCGACGAGCGCTGCCAGCGTCGGCGCCACATCCCGCATGTCGATGAGACCCAGCGATTTTCCCGCGCGCACGCCGGGCCCCACCACGAGGAACGCGGCCCGTAGATCGGGCAGCTCGGGCACACCACCATGCGTCCCGCCGGGGCTAACTGTGGATATCACGGGCCCGTCGAGCGCCGACCCGGTCCGCCATCCCGGCTTGAGCCCTACAAACCGCCGCAGTTGCGGAATCTTCGCCCCGTGCGCATCGGCGGAGGAACGCGAACATCGCGAGCGCGCCAGTAGACCCGAACTCGGCGACGCTCATCGCGAGCTGCGGGGCGTCGGCTTCCCTGCATCCCGATTTTGGGACGGTGTACAACGGTGTCCCAAACGGCATTCCGTATGTCGTGGTGGCCGACACGCAAACCCGCGTTCCCGTGACGTTCCAATACGCGTCGGAAAGCGATCCCGGACCGTACCCGGTGCCGCCGTACGCTCCGATCGAGGGCGGACCCACGTCGACCGGGGATCGACACGTGCTCGTGGTCGACGCCGACAGTTGGACGCTGTACGAGCTGTACGACGCGCAGCCGGTGAACGGCGGCGCGAGCTGGACGGCGGGGTCGGGCGCGATCTTCGATCTCGCCTCCGATGCCCTCCGACCAGCTGCATGGGAGCGACTTCGAGGTGGTGGCGTTGCAGGGCGTCGTGACACAGTAGCCGTACACTCGCTATACTCATCGCGTGCGCCGCGTGTGGGGTCCCGCTCTGTGCCTGGTGGTCGGCGCGCTGACGCTGGGGCGCGGGGTCGAGGCCCAGACGAGCGCGCCACCCCCGTTGCTGCGGGGCACGGTCACCGACACGGCTCGCCGGGCGCTCGTCGGAGTGACGGTCCTCGTCCGGGACACGACAGGGCACCCAGTCGCGACCGCGCAGACCGAAACCGATGGGACATTCCGGATAACGACGCTCAGCGCGAGGACGGCCTATCGCGTGACCGCGCGCCACCTCGGATATGTGCCACGGACACTCCTGGTACATCCCCTGGCGGCGGGGGATACCGTGACGCTGCGATTCATGCTCCGCGACACGACGCGCGCGTTGGCACGGGTGAACGTCCGAAGCCGCGCGGCACCCCGTCCCTACATCGTCGATTCGACTGCGATCGCCAAGGTAGCGACGCAGGACGCTTACGGCCTCATGGTCCGCTACCCCTGGATGCTGGGAGACGGGTTGATCGAGTGCTTCCCCGATACGAGTCAACTGAGAATCGGGGACGAGGTCGACGACACGCGGGAGACGCCCCACTGGTTTAAGCCCGTTAGCGATTCACCGATTGGGGAAACCCTTCGCCTTTTCGTCGACGGCCAGCTGCGCATGGAGCAAGGGATCAAGAACATTCTGGCCGATATCCCGTCGGACTCGATCGCCGAGATGCATTACGTACCGTGCAACGACCGGGAGCGACCGCAGCTTCGCAATTCTCTCGTCATCCTCCTCAAGCATCCGGCGCCAGGCGCCGGAGCGCGCATGGTCCTCTCGCCCCAACCCATGACGCGGCCGCCACGCGTCCCCGTGGGCACGATCGACACGACGGCACATGTGGCGAGCGCGACGCTGTCGGGGGTCGTGGGAGTCGTCGTCGACAGCCTGCATGGCGCCGCTCTCTCCGGCGCGATCATCGATGTCGACGGCACCGGACGGGAAGGGGTGAGTGATTCCGCGGGGCGGTACAGGATCGATAGCGTTCCGCCCGGCCCCCATCGGCTCGGCCTCTTTCACCCGCTGCTGGATACGCTGGGCCTCTCGATCGCGACGAATCCGATCGACTTCGCGGCCGGTCACGTTACGCGCGCCGTCCTCGCGACTCCGTCCCCCTCCACCCTGTGGCGCCTCGTGTGTGCGGGCGACACGGTATCCGCGGCGGCGGCGCCCGGGGCGATCGCGATCCGGCATGCCGTGACGGCGGCGGTTCTGGGTCGCGTCCTCGACGCGGACGCCGACAACCCGCTCGCAGGCGCGGCCGTGACGCTCGCATGGACGGAGTTGCAGCTTGGGAAGGAGACGGGGATGCACCGCACACGGCAGGTGCGGACGGCGACGACGGATGCGAGCGGGGCGTTTCGGCTCTGCGCGATCCCCGGCCCGGTAGACGGGGATCTGCAGGCCACCCTGGGCGATGGCGCGGCGACGGGGGATATTCCGGTGGCCATTCCCGGAGGGGAGATCGTGCTCGCCGAGCTCCGCATCGCGACTCGGGACACGGCGGCGCCTCGCATCACCGTCGCGGGATCCGGCACGTCGCCGACTCAGGGGAATCTGCCGCCGCCGGTGACCGGTCCGGCCGTCGTCACAGGGCGGGTCGTGACGACCGCAGGCACGCCGATCACGGGGGCGGTGGTGACGATCCTTGGCGCGACACCGAGCGCGCTCTCGCGGGACAGCGGCGCTTTTGCGCTCGCCCACGTTCCGGCCGGCAGTCAGACTCTCATCGTGCGAGCGATCGGGTATGCCCCCGCGGAGATCCCCATGGCGCTCACATCGCGCAGCCCCGGGCACGTGACCGTGACGCTTGCGCCATCGCCCGCGCTGTTACCGCAGGTGCACGTCCAGGGTGCGCGTCTACTTGCACTACAGAAGATCGGCTTCACGGAGCGGCGGAAGATCGGCCTGGGGCACTTTCTCTCGGATTCCGACTTGACGCAACGCGCGACCGCGAACGAAGTGGCGCAGCTCTTCGAAGGAGTGCCCGGGGTGCGGGTCGCGTACGTGAAGGGGAACGCGGTGCTGCAGAGCACACGCGGCGGCTCGATCCAGTCACCAACCGGGTGCGTGGTCTACGTGATCGACGAGGCGCCGGTCGTGAGCGCGGACACGGGTGCACTAAACATCGATCAGTACGTGCACGCGAGCGACATCGGCGCGGCGGAGGTGTATCAGCCGTCCGAGGTCCCGGGTGAATTTGCCGTGGGGGGGAAGACGAGTTGCGTGACCGTCGTCATTTGGACCAAAGGGAAGCTGGGCGTGTCGTGACGCGCGAGCGACACGGCGCGCCGTCCCCACCGTCCTGACGCCGAGCGGCGTCTACGACTGTCGGGCCGGACTCTCCGCCGGGGTGATCGTGAGATGGTGGGGCTGGCCGTCCCGGAGCACGCGCAGCGGGGTCGGGATGCCGATGCGGGCATCGGTCAACAGCCGCTGCAGGTCATCGATGCCGGCGACAGCCTGCTCGGCGAACTCGACGATGATGTCGCGCGGGCGCAGCCCGGCGCGCGCACTCGGACTCCCGGCTGCGGGCTCGGTCACCAGCACACCGCCGTCGCCGCCCAGGTGGCTGACCTGCACCCGACGGCGCGAGAGCCGCACCGTCTGCCCCGCGATACCGACGTAACTCCGGCGCACGCGACCGTCGCGGATCAGGCGTGGGATGACGAAATGCGCCGTATCGATCGGAATGGCGAAGCAGATCCCTTGAGCGCCCGCGATGACGGCGGTGTTGACGCCCACGACCTCTCCCCGCGAGCTCACGAGCGGGCCGCCGGAGTTGCCCGGATTGAGCGCGGCATCCGTCTGGATCACGCCATCGATCAGCCGGCCGGATTGCGCGCGCATGGAGCGCCCGAGCGCGCTGACCACACCGGCCGTGACCGTCGCCTGAAAGCCAAGCGGGTTGCCGATCGCGATGACGAGCTGCCCCGGACGGAGTGCCGCCGACGTGCCGAGCGGCGCCGTGGGGATCGCACCCGAGCGCGCTACCTGGACGACGGCGAGATCGGTTTCCGGGTCATCCCCGACGAGATGAGCCGGTGCCGTCGTACCGTCGGCGAACGCGGCCTCGATCGAGCGCGCACCGCGAACGACATGACTGTTCGTCAGCGCGAATCCGTCGGGAGTAAAGACAAACCCTGACCCGCTGCCCGAGGCCGGCGCCCGGCGACGGGCCGGAGCCATGTGCACGTGCAGGTGCACGACGCTGGGGCCGACCGTGTCGACGGCCGCGGTGACGGCTTCCGAGTACGCATCGTGGAGCCCGGCCTCGGACGGTCGCGCCGTCGTGACCACACGGGTCGGCGCCGTGTCGACCCCGTCGTCATCCAACATCCGGCGCAAGGCGGTAGCGGTCATGGCGCCGAACATGTACGACCGCGCCTCGATTCGTTCCGTGAGTCGCGCGCGCGCGGCGCGGGAGGGCGATCAGCGCGGCGCGGTACTCCGCACGTGATGCGTGAGGTGCGCGACGTAGTCCGTCACGAACCACCGGAGCGTGACAGGCGTATCCTCGGCGATCGGCTGCCACGCCACGACGTGCAGGTTGTGGCGGTGGCGCCTGCGATCCAGGACCGCATCGGGCAGGGCCTCGACGACGCGGGCGAGGTGATTGTTGTAGGTACGGAACAGCTCGACGAGCTCGGGCCACGGGGCATCGATGTAGCGCTGAGTGCCGACCCACTCATCCTGGTCGTAGGGCGTGCAGATCAGATTGGCGATCCACTGGGCGCGAACGAAGCGCTGATGGTTGTGGGCGGCCGAGTCGACGAGGTGTCCGACGACCTCCTTCGTGGACCATTTGCCGGGGGCAACGGGAAGCCGGGCGCGCTCATCCGGCAGCCGGCGCCACGTGTCAGCGGCCTGCTCCACGGTCTCGCGCCAGTCCGTGAGGAGGTCGGGCACGAATGGAATATCCACCGACTTCGCCCGAAAGTCCAAGTGCCGTCATTACGCGGCCCGCAGGCCGCCGCCGCACAGTCATTGCGAGGCCCGCAGGGCCGAAGCAATCTCCGCGCGCGGCGGGCACCGGCCGCTAGCTGTGCGTCTTCCGGAAGCGGACGCCCGGAACTGTCTGACTGGTGATCGTGATCTGGTCGAACATCGACGCGATCCCGGTCATCACGGGGAAATGCAGGACCGCCGTGATGGTCACCTGAATCGGCGTACAGACAGCGGTCGGGTCGGCGAACCGCGGCACCGGATTCGCGACGGCGACATGCGTGCAGCTTCCCGTTCCGCCGGTCGCGGTGGTAATGACCGTGGACGTGTCGCTGTATGCGAGGGTCGTATCCGAAAGGAAATTGGCGACGCTCAGGGACGTGGAGTCTTGGCTCTCAACGAACAGGTATTTCGAGACGCTGTCGTCCGGCCAAAGCGATGTGACCGTGACGGCGGTCGTTCCAGCGGAATCCACCATCTGAAGGGCGTCGCCGCTCCAGGTCTCCGTCATTCCGCCCGCGTTGAATGTCGCGTGACCGGGCATCACCCCGTAGGAGATGGCGACGTTGATAATCGCGGCCGCCGACGCCCGCGTGCTGTCGCCATACGTGTGGGCAGCATACAGGACGGTCGCGAGACTATCATAGTTGTGGGCCAGTGACCCAAGGGACGGGGCCGTCAGAGCGTCGCTGCTGCATGCCGCGAGAGCCGCCGTAAACCCCACGACCACACCGCACATCGCCGGCCGGACAAGACGCATGATCTGGAGAATCTCCGCTAATGGCTGAGGTAACATTCCCCGGGTAGGACTCGTGCGGCGACACGAGTGTCACCGAGCAGGCCGTACCAAGGCCGCGCCTACTCGACGATCGTGAATATCTCCCGGCGGCCCGACTCGACGAGCGGCACGAACTTCTGGTACCAGCTCTTCCACTCGGCGGAGCCCATCACGTCCTTACTCGTTTTCTCGAAGTCAGCGAGATCCGTATGCGTGACCTCCATCACCAGCGTATAACCTGGACCGGTCAGGTCGGTGAGGAGACGAACGGGCGCGCTGCCGAACCCCGCCTTTCTGGCGATACCTAGCCCTTCCTTCCAGACCGCGATCGCCTCTCGCGCCTTCCCGAACTTGAGCTGGAAAATGTTTCGGACGAGAATCATGGTCCCCTCACGAAGACTGTGAACCGATACGATAGCCATACCCTGAACGGACCACAATCGTGGGCACCGTCCCCTTTTGCGGTCATGGTCTGCCCGCGGTGGCGCGATCCCGTTGCGCCAACGCCGCCCGCTTCGCCTCCAGGCAGTCGAGAAGATCCTTCCAGGACGCATCGAACGACGCGGTGCCTTCGCGCTGGAGTTGCGCCGCGAGCGCCGCAGCGTCCACTCCGATTCGCGCGAACTCGGCGAGCACCGCATCGGCATCGCCACCATCCAACGGCAGCACCCCCTGCACCCGGCCGTGATCGGCGAAGGCGATGAGGGTCTTCTCGGGGATCGTATTGATGGTGTCGGGAGCCGCCAGCGCCTCGACATAGAGCGTGTCCGGCGCAGCGCGGTCCTTGGTCCCCGTGCTCGCCCACAGCAGCCGCTGCGGCCGGGCACCGGCGGCCGCGAGCGCCCGCCATCGCGGCGACACCAGTAGTTGGCGGTACTCCCGGTACGTGCGTCGGGCAACCGCGATGCCGAGGCGATTGCGGAGCGCCGGCGGCACGGTGTCTTGCACCGACACGTCCCAGCGGCTGATGAAGAGCGAGGCGACGGAATCGATCCGTGGATCCAGGCCCGCCGCGATCCGCCGTTCGATGCCCCGCATGAAGGCCTCGGCCGCCGCGATGTACTGCGTCGCGGAGAACAGCAGCGTCACGTTGACCGGCACACCCCCGAAGATCGACTCTTCGATCGCGAGGATGCCTTCGGCCGTGCCGGGAATCTTGATGAAGAGATTGGGACGCTGCGCCCGCCCGCGCAGGTGCGCCGCCGCGCGTACCGTGCCGGGGGCATCGTTGGCCAGGAGCGGCGACACCTCCAAGGACACCCAGCCGTCCACGCCGCCGGTTCCGTCGTGCACGGGGCGGAAGAGATCGGCAGCGCGCACCAGGTCCTCGATGGCGAGCTCGAAGAACAGCGTCTCCCCCGATGTGCCCTCGGCCGCCTTCCGGCGGATGGCGTCGTCGTAGAAGGCGGCATCCTTGATGGCGTGATCGAAGATCGTGGGGTTGGAGGTCAG
>PLLD01000271.1 GCA_003141205.1 Gemmatimonadota bacterium | reverse complement strand
GATCATGCAGCGTCTCGCGTGCCACCCCGGCTTCGTCCCATGGCACAGAGCCGTCGCGCACGAACATGTTCTTCTCGTGCCCCTTGCCGGCCAACAGCACGAGATCGTCCGGCCCGGCAAGGGAGAGGGCACGCGCGATGGCGTCCTCCCGCTCGACGACTCGCTCGTGCGGCCGCGTCATGCCAGCCTCGATCTCATCGAGGATCCGTTCCGGACTTTCGGTGCGCGGATTGTCGCTCGTCAGCACCACGACATCGGCCAGCCGTTCGGCGATCGTGCCCATCTGCGGCCGCTTCCCCCGGTCGCGGTCACCGCCCGCGCCGAAAACCACGATGAGGCGACCGCGCGTGAAGGGACGCACCGCCGCGAGCGCGCGTGCGAGCGCGTCGGGTGTATGGGCATAATCGCGCAGCACGGCGGGCGCGTCGTGCAGGAGCTCGAGCCGCCCCGGGACCTGCGGGACGGTCGCGAGTCGCTTGGCGATCTCCCTGACCGGCATCCCCAGCGCCCATGCCGTCGCCGCGGCGCCGAGCGCGTTGACCACGTTGAAATCCCCGACGAGGGGCAACTGAACCGGTGCGCGCTGCGTGCCCGCGACCAGCGTCCAGGTCGAGCCGCGGGGATCGAACCGCACCGTGAGCGCGCGGACGTCGGCCTCCCCTCCCGCCCCAGGCTCGATCACACCGGCGAAGGTCACGCGCCGCGCGCGGCCCGCGAGATCCCGCCAGGCCGGGTCGTCCGCGTTGACGACCGCGACTCCGTCGGGGCCCAGATGGGTCACGAGGCGAGCCTTCGCGGCGCGGTATGCGTCCATCGTGCCGTGATAATCCAGATGATCGCGCGTGAGATTGGTGAACACCGCCGCGTCGAAGGTGAGACCGTCGATGCGATGCTGATCCAGACTGTGGGATGACGCTTCGATCGCGACGGTGCGCACGCCGCGCTCGACCAGCGCGCGGAGCGTCTGCTGCAGCTCGATCGGGCCCGGTGTGGTCAACCCGGAGCCGTCGGCCAACGCGGCGCCCGCGGAGCCGATGCAGACCCCGATCGTGCCGATGGACGCGGCCGGAGCATCCGGCGCGTCGAAGAGGTGGCGCAGGATCGCGACCGTGGTGCTCTTGCCGTTCGTTCCCGTGACGGCGATCGTGCGGAGGGCGCGGCCCGGAAAGCCGTAGGCGGCCGCGGCGGCCACGCCCGCCGCCGCGCGGGCATCGCGCACGACGAAGACGGGCAGATCGGTGCGCGACGCATCCTCGACGATCGCGGCAAGGGCGCCCGCGCGGGCCGCGGGCTCGAGGTGGGCGTGCCCATCGAGGACGGTTCCCCGCACTGCGACGAAGAGCCCTCCCGCCTGGACGGCGCGACTGAAGCTGGTGATTCCCTCGAACCACGGCGGCATGGGACCGCGTGCCGCGACGAGCAGCCCCGCCCCCGCCAACGCGTCGCGGATCGCGTTGCTCGTCACCTTCACGGCACCGCTCCCAATCGCACCGGCGCGCCCGGCGCGGTGAGGGACCCCGCCGCGGGAACGGTCTGCCCATGGGCGACGGAGGGGTCGAGCTGCACGCGAAATCCGGACTCGTGCAGCGCATGCACGGCCGCGCGCAACGGCAATGCGTGTACATCCGGCACCGCGCGTGCGGATCCCGCGCCGCTATCGGTGTGCCGGTCGTCGCCGTCTACGCCGGGTCGGCCCGCCAGAACCAGTGTCGTATCGGCGTCGGGCGCCGCATCGGCACCACCAGCGGCGCGTGCCCCCTCACCAATGCTGCCGGTGTCGGCGCGGGGGGCGCTCTCGCTATCCGGGTCCGGGGGGACGGCGGTGCGGGCCTCGATGTCGGACCATCCCCCCCGGTCCCGCCGCGCGAGCGCTCCGCGATCCAGGGCCGCATCGCGGGCCGCAATGGCCGCCTCGAGCACCACCCGCGAGACCGGCGCGGCGGTCTTCCCGGCAAAAATGGACCCGGCGGGGTCGTCGATTTTCACGAGGATAACGTACTGCGGATCGCGGGCCGGAAAGAGCCCGACGAACGTCGCCGTATACGCGTGGGCGCCGTAGCCCGGGCCGGCATGTCCCGACTCCACTCGGCGCGCGGTTCCGGTCTTCCCCGCGACCACGAACGTGGAGAGGTCCGCCTCGACCGCCGTGCCCCGCGCCACCGGATCGACGAGCATGTCGCGCATCTGGGCGGCGACGTCCGGCGACATCGCCCGGCGGACGACCCGCCGCTCGTGCCGGTATCCCACCGTGCCATCCGACGCGCGAATCTCGCGTATGAGGGCCGGTTCGAGCAGCTCGCCCCCGTTCGCGATCGCGGCATAGGCCATCGCGAGCTGGAGAGGGGTGACCGCGATCTCGTAGCCGATCGCAAGCGATGCGGCGGACTGCGGCGACCAGCGGCGCGGCTCGCGCAACGTGCCGGCCGCCTCGACCGGATAGGGCACGCCGGTCGGCGTGCCGAACCCCACATCGCGCAGCCCCTCGTACTCCTCGCGTGGCGACAGGCGCTCGGCGAATTGCACGATGCCGATATTGCTCGACCACCGAATGACGTCGCGCAGGGTCATGCGCGGAATACCGACGTGCACGTCGCGGATGGTGCGTCCCGCGATCGTGATCGCGCCCGCGTGGGTATCGACCATATCGGTCGGAGCAACTCGGCCAAGCCCGATCAGGCGCGCGGCGACGAATGGCTTGAGCGTCGACCCCGGCTCGAACGGCTCCGTAAGCGCGGTGGCACCTCCCGGACGGTCGTTGCGGCGGCTGGCTAGAGCGAGGATCGCGCCATCGCGCGGATCCACGACCACGATGTCTCCCCCGCTCGCGCCCATGCGCGTCACCGCGTCGGCGAGCGCTCCTTCGCAGATGTCCTGCAACGAGTGGTTGATCGTCAGGACGACAGCATTGCCCGCGCGCGCCACTCGGGCGGTTCCACCCGGCGGCGTAAAGATGCGCCCGCGGCCATCGCGCCAGAGAGCGAGGCGCGTCGTGTCTCCCCGTAACGCGCTATCGAGCGCGACGTCGACCCCCTCGGCCACGCCGCCCGCTCCGGAGCCCGCGGTCGCCTCCCCGCGTTCGGCCACGATCTCCGAATAGATCCCGGGCACGCGCGCGGCCCGTGCGGCCGCGGCCGGCATGAGATGGATGGGGATCACGACCCACGTGCGCCGGCGGTCGAGCGCTCGGTCGATCCAGGGTGTCGGGATCCCCGCCGCGGCGAGAGCGCGGGTGACGGCGGCCACGTCTCGCACCTCGTGCGGGGCGACGCTCAGCTGTCCTACGTCGTGACTCTGGACGAGAGGGAGCCCGGTGGCGTCCAGGATTGCGCCCCGCGGTGCCGCGGTCGCGGCCGACGCCGCGTGCTCCTGGCGCGCCCGGGCGGCCCACATCCCGCCCTGCACCAGCTGCACGTCGGCGGCGCGCACGACGAGCGCGCCCGCGAAGAGGACGAGCGCCCCATGCACGATGCCGGCGCGGCTAACGCGGACCATTCGGATCCCCGGGCGGAAAGACCGGCGCGGGCGCGGGCAACACGATGACCTGACTGTCGTCAGGCACGCGCATGTTCAGCCGGCGCTCGACGAGCGGTTGGAGATGCGTGCGGCCCGCCAGCTCGGCGACCTGCCGCTCGAGCGCGACCCGCTCGGCCTCCAGCTGGACGCGATGGCGATCCATCTCGCGAAGCTGCACGGCCCGCGCGATCCCGTAGCCGCGCCGCCAGATGATGCCAGTCGCCACGAGTACGAAGGCGACGAGCGCGGCGGCAACGGCCGTCCGGCCGCGGATGGGGCGCGAGGCACGGGCCGCGCCGGACCCTATGCGGCGCGGCGCCATGTCCGAAGCTTCGCGCTGCGTGCGCGCGGGTTGCGCAGGACTTCGTCGGGCCCTGGGACGAGCGGACGGCGATGTTCGAGCGCCCCAAGGGCGCGGCCGCCGCACGTGCAGCGCGGCTGCCGGGGTGGGCAGGTGCACGACCGACTCCATTCCCGGAATGCGTCCTTGACGAGGCGATCTTCGCCGGAGTGATACGAGATGACGACGAAGTGCCCGCCGGGATGCAGCCGGTCGCGCAACTCCGGGAGCGCGGTCGCGAGGGCGCCCAGCTCGTCGTTCACGGCGATCCGCACCGCCTGGAAAAGACGCGCGAAATCGCCGGGTCCCGTCCGGGCTCCCAGGGCGCCGCGGATCGCACGGACAAGATCGTCGCTGGTCGTGAAGGGCTCGCGGGCGCGCCGCCGGACCACTTCGCGGGCGAGTCGGGCCGATCGCGGCTCGTCTCCATAGCTGCGAAAGGCGTCCGCCAGCTCCGTCTCGGTCGCATCGGCCAGCCACTCGGTTGCATCGCGCTGCGGGCTCCCGGGGCCCTCCATCCGCATGTCGAGCCGCGCGCCCGGACGGAAGGAGAATCCGCGATCCGTCGCGTCGATCTGGTGGGACGAAAGGCCGAGGTCCAGCAGCACACCGTCGTAGTGTATATCGCGCAGAGGTGCGACGGCGTCGAGCTGCGCGAAATTACCCGCGTACGCCCGGAACCGCCCCGCCGCCGCGGCCCCGGCGAGTCGCGCGCTCGCCGAAGCGACAGCGTCAGGATCGCGGTCGACCGCATCGACCGACCCGCCGCGCGCGAGGAGGGCCGCCGCGTGCCCGCCGCCGCCGAGGGTCCCATCGAGTACGCGTCGCGCTCCCGCCAGCACGCGGACAACCTCGTCAACGAAGACCGGGGCGTGGTAGGAGGTCGCCCACGTCCCCTCCGCGCCCGGCATGTCCGCGGCCGGCTACTTACAGAATTGAGCGACCTGGCGATCGACCACCGGCGAGTACTGCTTGAGATATTGCGTGTACTGGGCGACCGCGGCGGGTGCGAGGCTCGCGGCCTTGCGAAGATTTTCGCTCGCCTGCTTGAAGTTCGCCTGCGCCTCGCGCGCGAGCGGGCAGCTCTTGTCCTTCGGCGCCTGCTGCGCGTCGGCGATGCCGATGACGAACTGCGTCGTCCCGAGGAGGAGCTCGGCTTCCGGACGCGGCGTCAGCGAATCCGCGAACGCGAGGTACCGGGCCGCGACGAGCAGCGTGTCCCGGTTCTTGTTTGCGTTGCCCATCTTGTACCACCGGTTCCCCTCGACCAGCGCCAGACTCGCCGTATGCGCCACCGAATCGCCGGCGGCGAGCGACTTGTGCAGGGTCGCGAGCGCCGTATCCGGCTGATTCAGCCCCACCTCCGCCCGGAACAGCAGTTGCCAGGCGATCAGATCCTTCGGATTGGCGGCAAGATATTTCGTGAGCACCGCGGCGGCCTGCTGCGTCTGCCCACTCATCGACAGCGACTGGGCATCCAGCAGCTGCAGCGTCGCATTGCCCGGGAACTTCGAGATGCCGCGCGCCGCGGCTTCGGCGGCCTGCTGCGGTTGGCTGTCGGCCACGTACGCCGCCACCTCGCGCTCGTAGAACACGGTGTCGGCGAATGAGGTGTCGGCCTTCGCGACCTGCTCGCCGAGGGGCGCGGCATCCTTCCACCGCTTGGCGACGATCAGCAGGCGGTACTTGAGCGCCAAAAGCTTGGGATCGGTCGGGTTCTGCGCGATCGCGGCATCGATGATCGGGAGCGCGGACTCCGGGTGGCCGGCCGCCACCCGGAGACCGCG
>PLLD01000259.1 GCA_003141205.1 Gemmatimonadota bacterium | reverse complement strand
GCGCCAGGACCGCGTCGCACGCCGCTCTCGCGGCCGAGAGCGTCGTCGTATATGGCACGCGGTGGGCGATGGCCGCCTGTCGCAGCGAGAAGTCGTCGCTGTGCGCATGCTTCCCCATCGGGGTATTGATCAGGAGCTGCACCGCGCGATTGACGACCAGGTCGATCGCGTGCGGCCGCCCTTCATGCACCTTGTGGACGCGCTCGGCCGGGATCCCGCATCCGCGCAGGTACCGGGCAGTGCCCTCGGTGGCGAAGAGCTTGAAGCCCATCTCGTGGAAGCGCCGCGCGATCGGGACGACCGTCGGCTTGTCGGCGTCATTGACCGTAATGAAGATCGCGCCCGATGTCGGCAGGGCGTTGTCCGCCGCGATCTGCGCCTTGGCGAACGCGGTCCCGAAGGAATCGGCCAACCCCATGACCTCTCCGGTCGAGCGCATCTCCGGACCNNAGCACTTCGCCGGTCGAGCGCATCTCCGGTCCCAGCAGCGGGTCGACCTCTTGGAACATATTGAAGGGAAAGACCGCTTCCTTGACGCACACGTACGGCGGAATGATCTCCTCGGTGAAGCCGATCTCCTCGAGCGATTCCCCCGCCATCACGCGTGCCGCCACGGACGCGAGCGAGACGCCGATGGCCTTCGACACGAACGGGATGGTGCGGCTCGCCCTCGGGTTCACCTCGAGCACGTAGACGACCCCGTTCTTGATCGCGAACTGGACGTTGATGAGCCCGACGACGCCGAGCGCCCGGGCCAGCGCGACGGTCTGGGTCCGCATGATCGCGAGGTCGCTCTCGCGGATGAGGTACGGAGGGAGCACGCACGCGGAGTCGCCCGAGTGGATCCCGGCATCCTCGATGTGCTGCATGACCCCGCCGATGACCACCCGCGTGCCATCGGACACGGCATCGACATCCGCCTCGAACGCATCCTCCAGAAAGCGGTCGATCAGGACCGGCCGCTCCTCCGACACCCGGACCGCGCGGGTGAAATAGTCCCGCAGCGACGATTCGTCGTAGACGATCTCCATCGCCCGGCCGCCGAGAACGTAGGATGGACGCACCAGAACGGGATAGCCGACTCGCGCCGCGATTGCGGCAGCCTCGTCGACGGCGGTCGCGGTCCCGTTCTCCGGCTGCGCGAGCCCGAGCCGCCGCGCGATCGCCTCGAACCGCCGCCGGTCCTCGGCGATGTCGATCGAGTCGGGCGCCGTGCCGAGGATCGGCACCCCCGCCGCTTCGAGCGCGCGCGTGAGCTTGAGCGGCGTCTGCCCGCCGAACTGGACGATGACCCCCACCGGCTGCTCGCGATCGACGATCTCCAGCACGTCTTCGAGCGTCAGCGGCTCGAAGTACAGCTTGTCGGAGATGTCGAAGTCGGTCGACACCGTCTCCGGGTTCGAGTTGATCATGATCGTCTCGATCCCGCGCTCCCGGAGCGCGAGGGCCGCGCGCACGCAACAGTAATCGAACTCCACCCCCTGCCCGATCCGGTTGGGGCCGCTCCCCAGGATCACGATCGACCGGCGCCCCGAGCGCGGCGCCTCGCTCTCCTCGTCGTACGTGCTGTACAGGTACGGCGTCGACGACGGAAACTCCCCCGCGCAGGTATCCACCATCTTGTACGAGGGCCGGACCCCCAGCCCCCAGCGCCGCGCGCGCACCGCGGCCGCCCCGCCGGCATCGCCGCGCAGGTCGGCCAGCTGCTGGTCGGAAAAGCCCAGGCGCTTCATGACGCGGAGCGCATCGGCATCGACGCCCGGCAACCCGGTGTACCACCGCTCCGCCTCGATCAGCTCGCGCAGCTCGTTCAGGAACCAGCGGTCGATCGCCGTCATCTCGTGGATGTCGTCGACCGAGATCCCGGCGACGAGCGCGCGCTTCACCTGGAAGATCCGCTCGGGCGTGGGTTGCCGCAGAGCGCCCCGCAACGCCTCCAGCGAATCGTCGCTCAGCCGGTCGTCGCACGCGGTCGCCCCGACCGTCCAGCCCGGACGGCCGATCTCGAGCGCGCGCAATCCCTTCTGGAGCGCCTCCTTGAAGGTCCGCCCGATCGCCATCGCCTCGCCGACGGATTTCATCTGCGTCGTCAGCCGGGGATCGGCGCTCGCGAACTTCTCGAACGCGAAGCGCGGAACCTTCACCACCACGTAGTCGAGCACCGGTTCGAACGAGGCGGGCGTCGTCTTCGTGATGTCGTTGGGGATCTCGTCGAGCCGGTAGCCCACGGCGAGCTTCGCGCCAATGCGCGCGATCGGGAAGCCGGTGGCCTTCGACGCGAGCGCGGACGAGCGCGAGACCCGGGGATTCATCTCGATGACGAGCAGCGTCCCGTCGACCGGATTCACCGCGAACTGGATGTTGCACCCCCCGGCGTCGACTCCGATCTCGCGGATGACCGCGAGCGCCGCGTCGCGCATGACCTGGTACTCGCGATCCGTCAGCGTCATGGCCGGGGCGACCGTGATCGAGTCCCCCGTATGCACGCCCATCGGATCGAGGTTCTCGATCGCGCAGACGATCACGACGTTGTCGTCGCTGTCGCGCATGACCTCGAGCTCGTACTCCTTCCAGCCCAATACCGACCGCTCGATCAACACCTGGTGCACCGGCGACAGGTCCAGCCCGCGCCGGACCGCGGCCTCGTACTCGGCGCGATTGTACGCGACGCCGCCGCCGGTCCCGCCCAGCGTGAACGACGGGCGGACGATCGCGGGAAAGCCGAGCCGCTCGATCAGCGCCTCGGCCTCGTCCCAGGACCCCACCGTCTCCCCGTCGGGGATCGCCAGCCCGATCCGCCGCATGGCCTGGGCGAAGAGCGAGCGATCCTCGGCCATCCGGATCGCGCGGGCGTTCGCGCCGATCAGCTCGACCCCGTACTTCTCGAGCACACCGGAATCGGAGAGCGCCATGGCGACGTTGAGCGCCGTCTGCCCCCCCATCGTGGGCAACAACGCGTCGGGGCGCTCCCGTGCGATCACCATCTCGACGTATTCCGGCGTGACCGGCTCGACGTAGGTCCGGTCGGCGAGCTCGGGGTCCGTCATGATCGTCGCCGGATTGGAATTGACGAGGATGACCTCGTACCCCTCTTCCCGCAGCGCCTTGAGCGCCTGGGTCCCCGAGTAGTCGAACTCCGCGGCCTGCCCGATGATGATCGGACCGGAGCCGACGATCAGGATGCGATGGAGGTCAGCGCGCCGAGGCATGCGGGGGCGGCGGGCGGGACGGGGAGGAGCGCTCCGCCGAGCGGATCGCCACGCGGACGAGGTCATCGATGATGTCGCGCACCGTGTGCGCCGGCTCCCAGCCCGTCGCGTCCCGCAGCCGCGTGCTGTCGCCGATGAGCGCCGGGACATCTACGGGCCGGATGAGCGACGCATCGGGGGCGATGGGCGCCTTCACTCCGGTCGCGCTCAATACTTGTACCGCGAGCTCCTTCACCGACACGCCGACCCCGCTCGCCACGTTGTACGCTTCGCCCGCGCGCCCGCGCGCCACGAGCGCAATATAGGCCGCCACGACATCCTCGACGTGGAGAAAGTCGCGGACGGATGCCCCGTTGCCGATGGTGAGCCGGGCGTTCCGGTCCGTCGAGCCACGCAACGCCATCGCGCGCGCAACCAACGCCGGCAGGAGGAAGCTCGGCGACTGTCCCACCCCGCTGTGGTTGAAGCTCCGAACCGCGATCACCCGTACCCCTTCGCTGCGAAATGCCTCGAGCGCGAGGATCTCCTGGGCCGCCTTGGTCGCCGCGTACACCGTCAGCGGTCGCTGCTCGGCGTCTTCCGTGAGCGGGAGATCGGACTTGTCGTGCCGCCCGTATTGCTCGGCGCTCCCCACCACCAGGACCGCCGGATCGAGCACCCCCACCCGCTTGCGCACGCGCACTTCCGCGAGGAGCCGCGCCACGCCGACGACGTTGACCTCCGCGGCCGCTCCCGGGTCTCCGGCGGCGCCGGGAACCGAGCTCACCCCGGCGAGGTGGAAGATCGCCTCCGGCGGCGCCACGTCGAGCGCGCGCCGCACGTCCTCCGTCCGGCGGACGTCGCCACGCACCCAATCGATCTCGCCCAGGTGATCGGCGGACAGGAGAACCGCGGTGGAGGGATCGTCGGGCGTCAGCCCGGTCACCGCATGCCCCGCATCGAGGAGCGCCCGGCTCAGCGTCTGCCCGACGAACCCGGCGGCACCGGTGACGAGGGCACGCATGCTAGCCGCCCGTACCGGCGGCGCGCGGGGCGGTCGGCCGCGGCATCACAGGGGCCCCATCAACGCGGCCGGTGCCGTGCGAGGTCGGCCAGAACCATTCGCTCGATCAGCTGAGGAAAGGCCATCGTCGGCTCCCAGCCCAGTTTCTTGCGCGCGTGCGACGGGTCGGCGACGAGCATGTCCACCTCCGCCGGCCGCAGAAACTTTTCGTCCAACAGGACATGGTCGTGGTAGTCGAGACCGGCCACGGCGAACGCCGTCTCACAGAGCTGCCGAACGGACCAGGTCGTGCCGCTGCCGATCACGTAGTCATCCGGCGTGTCCTGCTGCAGCATGCGCCACATGGCGTCGACGTAGTCCCCCGCGAACCCCCAATCCCGCCGCGCGTCCAGGTTGCCGAGCCGCAGCTCGCGCGCGAGCCCGAGCTTGATGCGGGCCACGCCGTCCGTCACCTTGCGCGTCACGAATTCGAGACCGCGGCGCTCCGATTCGTGGTTGAACAGAATCCCCGACACGGCGTACAGGCCGAAGCTCTCCCGGTAGTTCACCGTGATCCAGTGCGCGTACACCTTGGCGACGCCGTACGGGCTCCGCGGATAGAAAGGGGTGGACTCGCGTTGCGGGGTCTCGACCACCTTCCCGAACATTTCGCTGGAGCTGGCCTGATAGAACCGGGCGTGCGGCGCCGCCTTGCGCATCGCCTCGAGCATGCGCGTGACGCCGAGAGCCGTGAATTCACCCGTGAGCACGGGCTGGGTCCAGGAGGTCTGCACGAAGCTCTGCGCCGCGAGATTGTAGATCTCGCTCGGAGCGGCGTCGTGAATCGCATCGACGAGCGAGTGCTGGTCGAGCAGATCGGCCGAGAGCAGCTCGACGCGGTCGACCAGGTGGGCGATCCGCTCGTACGGCGTGGTGGAGCTGCGCCGGACGATCCCGAAGACCTTGTATCCCTTGGAAAGCAGCAATTCGGCCAGGAAGGATCCGTCCTGGCCGGTGATGCCGGTGATGAGGGCCGTGGGCGTGGCTACGCGACCTTCGCCCCGCCGCGCGGGGCACGGACGACCTTCCCCGCGTGCAGGCAGCGCGTGCACACCTTGACGCGCGTGATCTTGCCGTTGACGACGACGCGAGCGACCTGGAGGTTCGGCTTCCACACCCGGCGCGTCTTGTTATTGGCGTGGGAGACGTTATTCCCGAACGCGACGCCGCGGCTGCACACGAAGCACCGGTTGCGGCTCTGACTTGCGCGGCTCTGACTGGGACTCTGGCTGGTGCTTTGGCGGCTCCTCATGCGGTCTTCTCCCGTTTGGCCTTGGCCCGCTTGGGCGCCTTCGCCGCCGGTGCCGCGTCGAGCAGCTCGATCCGCGCGAGATCGGCACCATCCCCTTTCCGGTGCCCCAGCTTCAGAATGCGGGTGTATCCTCCGGGGCGGCTCGCGAAGCGGGGCCCGAGCTCCTGGAACAGCTTGTCGGCCGCGCGACGGTTCGGCACGTCGGCCCCCGCCAGCCGCCGCGCGTGCAGCGTGCCGGTGCGCGCTTTCGTGATCAGCCGCTCGACGAACGGGCGAAGCTCCTTCGCCTTCGCCTCCGTCGTCTCGATCGCCCCGTGCTCGACGAGCGACATCGCAAGGTTGCGCAGCAGCGCGAGCCGCTGTTCGCTCGTCCGCCGGAGCTGCCTGCCTCCCTTTCCGTGACGCATGGCTCGTGCTCCTCCCCTACTCCTCTTCGTCGTCCGGGGCGGCCGCGGCGGCCCGGCTGGGCGGCGTGCCCCAGTCGGTGACCCGGACGCCATCCGGCGTCTCCTCGAACCGCATGCCGAAATTGAGTCCCTTCCGCTCCAGCAGATCCGCGATCTCCTGCAGCGATTTCTTGCCGAAATTCTTCACCTGCAGAATCTGATTTTCCGTCTGGCGCACGAGGTCGCCGAGCGTCCGGATATTCGAGTTCTTCAGCGAATTGACCGAGCGGACCGTCAGCTCGAGATCATCGATCGGCGCCTGGAGCTCCGCGACCTTGATCCCGTCCGTGCCGGGCGCCTCGGGGCTCGCGGCCACCGACGCCACGCCGTACGGCCCGAAGCCGGCGAAGTACTGGAAGTGCGTCTGCGCCAGCGCCGCGGCATAGCTCACGGCGTCCTCGGGGGTGATCGTCCCGTTGGTCTCGACCGTCAGCGTGAGCCGGTCGTAATCGGTGCGCTGCCCGACGCGTGTCTCGGCGACCGAGAAGTTCGCGCGCCGCACCGGATTGTAGATCGCATCGATCCGGACCACGTCGATCGGCAGCCCGCGCTCGAGCACGTGCTGGTCGGCCTCGGTGTACCCGCGCCCCTGCTTCACGTACAGGTCGAGGCTGATCTCCCGGTCGTCCTGCAGCGTGAAGAGGTGGTGGACCGTATCGACGAGCCGAACCCCGTTCACCAGCACGATGTCGGCGGCCGTGACGGCGCCGGGGCCGGTGCGCTGGATCCGCATGACCGCGCTCTCGATGCCGTTCTCGAGCGCGAGCGTGAGGGTCTTCAGGTTGGCGATGATCTGGTGCACGTCCTCGACGACGCCCGGGATGGTCTGGTGGTCGTGGACCACGCCATCGATGCGGAACGCCCACACCGCGGAGCCGCGGAGCGAGGAGAGTAGCATGCGCCGCATCGCGTTCCCGAGCGTATGGCCGAAGCCACGCTCGAGCGGTTGGATGCGGAACTCGGCGACATTGGGATTGTCTTCGCGCTTCGTCGCCTCGACAAGCTGGGGGCGCACGAGGCCGCGAAGATCGATGCTCTGGGCCATAGGATACGACGTCCTCTAAGTGGTCAGACCCGAGGGATTAGTCCTCGAGCCACGCGCCACCCCGCCCCTAACGCGCGGTGGCCTCGCCGGGAGGTTAGGGCTCCGACCGAAAATCCGACTACTTCGAGTACAACTCGACGACGAGCTGTTCCTGCGCCGCGATCGGGATGCTTGCCCGCTGCGGCCGTTCGAGCATGCGCCCGCTGAACGACTGGCGGTCCACCGCCAGCCACGTCAGTGGCGCGCCGCGTCCCGACTGGTCGAGCGCCGCGAGAATCGACACCTGCTCGCGCGACTTCCCGCGAACCCGAACTTCCTCGCCGGGGCCGACCAGATAGCTCGGCACGTCCACGGTCTTGGTCTTCACTTCGATGTGGCGGTGCCGGATCAGCTGCCGGGCCGCCTTCCGGCTCGCCGCGAAGCCCATTCGGTACACCACGTTGTCGAGCCGGCTCTCGAGCGCGGCCAACAGGTTGTGCCCCGTGATCCCCGGCAGCGTCGTGACGCGCTCGAACGTATTGCGGAACTGCCGCTCCGAGATCCCGTAGATCCGCTTGATCTTCTGCTTCTCGCGCAGCTGCTTCGCGTACTCCGACGACTTCCGCCGGCGCGCCGTGCTCTGCCCGTGCTGCCCCGGCGCGTATGGCCGCCGCTCGACCGGGCACTTCTCCGTAAAGCACTTCGTTCCCTTCAGGAAGAGCTTCGTGCCTTCGCGACGGCAGAGGCGGCAACTTGGTCCGGTATACCGCATCCGCTAGACCCTCCGCCGCTTCGGCGGGCGACAGCCATTGTGCGGGATCGGCGTCACGTCCTTGATGGACTTGACCTGCAATCCCGCCGTGGCGAGCGCCTGAATCGCCGACTCCCGGCCGCTGCCCGGGCCCTGCACGCGGACGTGCACGCGCCGCACACCGAGCGTGAGCGCTTCGCGCGCGACCTGCTCGGCGGCGACCGTCGCCGCGAACGGCGTCGACTTCTTCGATCCCTTGAACCCGGCCTTCCCGGCCGAGCCCCAGGCGATCGTGTTGCCGCGGCTGTCGGAGATCGTGACCATCGTATTGTTGAACGTGGCGTTTACGTGGGCGATCCCTTCCGCCTCGATTACGCGCTTCGCCTTTTTTGCCGTCGTCGCCATGGAGTCCCGGTTCGCCTGCTGTATCGCTTACTTCGTGACTTTCTTCTTGCCGGCGATCGCGCGCCGGGGTCCCTTCTTCGTGCGGGCGTTCGTGTGCGTGCGCTGCCCGCGTACCGGCAGCCCACGCCGGTGCCGGATCCCGCGGTACGACCCGATGTCCATCAAGCGCTTGATGTTCATCGCGACTTCGGTGCGCAGCGCCCCTTCGACGCGGTAATCCCGCTCGATGATCTGCCGCAGCCGATTCACATCCGCGTCCGAGAGCTCCTTCACGCGGAGCGCCGGATCCACCCCGGTCGCCGCCACGATCTTCCGCGCGTTGGACCGCCCGATACCGAAGATGTACGTCAACCCGACCGCGACCTTTTTGTCCCTCGGGAGGGCGATCCCGGCGATGCGCGCCATGCCCCGATCCCCCTCAGCCCTGCCGCTGTTTGTGCTTGGGATTGCGCTTGCAGATGATGCGCATGACGCCACTGCGCTTGACCACCTTGCAGTGCTCGCAAATGGGCTTGACGCTACTCCGGACTTTCACTGTCGGTCTCCATGCCAGAACGCGGGGGGCGGATTTCGATACAAGCCTCTGAATGTATTGGTCTTAGACCAACGATGCAAGCACGTCGGTCCGGCCAGAGGCCCGCTCGGGCGTACGGCTCAGGCGTGCTGCAGAACGACCAGGCCGAGGCGGTTGCGCACGAGGTCCTCCTGCTCGAGCAGGTCCGCGAGGCAGACGCTTTCCAATACGGCGTCGATCTTCTGCTGGAGGAGCAACCAGACCGGACGGATGCTACAGCTCTCCGATTCCGCGCAGCGCTCTTCGCCCACCGGATGACTCACACAGTGGAGATCGAAGGTGGCGTGTTCCGATGCGACGATCACATCCCGCACCGAGACCGATTCCGCCGGGCGCGCGAGCATGTATCCCCCGTGAGCGCCCCGCGTGCTCCGCACGACGTCCGCCCGCCGGAGCCGCAGGAGGATCTGCTCGACGTAGTCCGGCGGCAGCTTCTCCTGCACGGCCATATCCCGGCCGGTGACGGGGGCCTCCGCCGCCCGCCGCGCGAGATGCAGCGCGCAGATCAGACCGTATTCCGCCCATGTCGTGATGCGCACATCAGGAGGTTAGGCTGCCGGGCAGAAGGGCACAAGAGATCAGCCGGAACGGCCTCCCGCCGCCCCGGCGCCCCGGCGCCCCACGCGGCCGCCCTGTCCGGATAGGCGCTAAATTCGTGCACATGAACCCGCTCCCGCATTCCGACGCCGCGACCCCCCGCATCCCGCTGGTGGTTCCGACCGAGACGACGGGGTCGCTGCGCGCCATGTTCGACACCTTCGAGCGCACGCGCGGCAACGTCCCCAACCTGTTCCGGGCCCTCGCCCACCGTCCGCCCATCGTCGAGACGCTCTTCGCGCACCTGCAGGCGGTGACCGGACCGGGCACCGTCCCCGTCGCACTCAAGGAGATCCTCGTCGTGCGCGTATCGCAGCTCAACGGCTGCGCGTATTGCGTCGCGTCCCACACGATGCTCGCGAAGCGCGCCGGAGCCACCGACGACCAGATCGCGCGCGTCGGGCGCGGCGATTACTCGGAGTTCGAGCCCGGCTGGGCCGCCGCGCTGGCCTTCGCGGCGGAAACGGTCCCCGTCGGCGGCAACGTGTCGGATGCCACGTTCGCGCGTCTGGCCGGGTTCTGGGACGCGGCGCAGCTCGTCGAGATCACGGCGACGTGCACCGTGTTCGCGCACTTCAATCGCATCGCGAACGCGCTGCGGATTCCCGTCACCCGATGACGGACGACACGACGGCCGCGCGCGCGACGCGGACCGAGCGGGATCCGCTTGGCGAGCTCGCCGTTCCCGCGGGCGCCCTGTACGGAGTACAGACGGCCCGCGCGGTCCAGAATTTCCGGATCAGCGGCCTGCACGCGCTCCCGGGCTTCGTGGATGCCACGGTGTGGATCAAGAAGGC
>PLLD01000162.1 GCA_003141205.1 Gemmatimonadota bacterium | reverse complement strand
CTGCTGAAAGATCACACTCTCCGTGGAGCGCGCCGTCTCCGGGAAGGTCGGCACGCGGACACCGTGCGGGGAGGCGACGGTCCGGACGACGGCGCCCTCGCGCGTGACCTCGACCCGGGCCTCGTACTCGCCGCGATAGCTGTCGCCCTCACGCGTAAAGGTGAGCGCCCGGTTCGCGAAGGAGAGCGTGATGAGCGCGAGCGTCGAATCCGGCACCGGGCCGGCGAAATAGGCGACGCTCCCCACGAAGGGGAACGCACCGGTGTTGGTGAGCATCCCGGCGCGCTCGTAGGCCCGCACGACTTCAGCCGTCGGCTCGGCGCCCGGCCCGCGATCGGGGGGCGGCCCATCGCCCGGAGGACCCCCCGCGCGCTCGCCGCCGATCGAGCCTCCACAGCCCGCCAGGACGGCCGTGGCGAGAGCAACGAGAAGGGCGGTGCCGGCGGTGCCCGCAACGTGCGCGCGGCGCGCGCCCCGCCGGGACAGACGATTCATCGGACGGCCTGAGTGAGGGAAGGGACCGGGGGGGGTGGGATCGACGGGCGCTGGCATGGTGTATGAAGATGTGGTCACGCGCAGGAAAATTCACCGCTGTACCGGCTCCTCCCCCTTGATTCACGAGAGGGCTTGCTCTATCCTCTCGCCCGGACCCGCAATGGTATCAACGCCCGCTACCGATTCCCTGCCCCAGCGTTCCACGGCCCGCGCCTTTGCCGCCGCGGCGTCCGCTCTCGCCTTGGTGCCCCGCGGACTGACGGGGGAGGACGGATGGCCCGAACGGGTCCGCTCCGGCGACGTGCACGCGTTCGACGCGCTCTTCTGCCGCTATTGGGTCAAGCTGTGTACCGTGGCGTATCGTTACGGGGCGACGCCGGCAACCGCTGAAGACGTCGTGCAGGAGGTCTTTGCGCGCATCTGGGCCGCGCGCGCGGAATGGACGGTCAAGGGCGGCGTGGCTGCATATCTTTTCGCCGCGGTACGGAGCGCGGTGGCGGAGTTGCCCGCCGAAGCCGGACCCGGCCGTGCGTGGCACGAGCTCTTTACGATGGCGCGGACTCCATCGTTGAATGCAGCGACCGCGAATGCAGCGACCGCGAGTGCCGCCGAGCAGAGCGCCCGCGCCGCGTGTGTCGCCGTGGTACACCGCGCCATGACGGCGCTGCCCGAGCGGGCCCGCCAGGTATTGACGCTCCGCTGGTGCGATGGACTCGCGGCGGACGACGTGGCATCCGCCCTGGATATTCCGCCCGCGTCGGTCGACCGCGACCTGCGTACCGCGACCCGCGCGATCCAGCGCGGCGTGCGGGCGTTCGTCAGATAGACGGTCCCCTGCATCCGCGCGCTCCCTCGGGACCGGGGGAGCCGCCTCCCATAAGGACGGCATCAGGGACGGCATCGGCGTGAAGCTCTGGCGCCGACACGTCACGGATCTCGATCCCGGCCTGATAGATCGTTTGCTTGCCGGAGACGCATCGGCGGACGACGTCGTGGCGGCGGCTGCCTGGGCCGGAACCGACGCGCGGCGGGAATGGGTCATGCAGCTTCTGCGCGCCAACTCGGCCGGCGAGACCGAGGCATCTGGCGTTCCGGCCGAGGACGGCGGCGACTCCCCGTTCAAGTGGGGCTCGGCTCCTATCCGGGCCGTGATGGCGCGCCGGCGGGGGGCTCGCCTTGCGACCGATGCGCCGGCGGCACCGGTCGCACTCGCCGTGATCTCTCCGATCCGGCAGCCAAGGATCCGGCAGCCCTTGCTCGTCGTTGCCGGTGTGGTGCTCCTGTCAGTCGCGACGGTGGGCGCGACGGTCGAGTGGGCGCTTCCCATGTTCGAGACGGGAGCGCTCTTCCCGGCGCGCGAGTACCGCACATCGGGTGGCCAGCGCGAGACCGTTCTGCTCCCCGACGGGTCGCAGTTCACGCTCGCGCCCTCCAGCCGATTGCGCCTGTCGCTGTTGTACGGGCGCCGGAGGCGAGAGGTCACGCTCGATGGGGAGGGATTGTTTTCGGCCGTCTCGGATCCGGATCAGCCGTTCGTGGTGCGCGCCGCCAACGCGGAGCTCACGGCCGTCGGAACGGCGGGCTTCGATGTGCGCTCCTTCCCCGGGGATTCCGTCGTGACGATCGCCGTCGTCGACGGGCACGTGACGCTGCCATCCGTCTCCCTGGCGCCCGGCGATCTCGCCACGGTGTCGGGGTCGAACACGATCGTCGTGGCGCCGCATGCGGACGTGGCGACGTGGACGGGTTGGACGGCGGGGCGGCTCGACTTTCACGGAGCGCCGCTCGCCAGCGTCCTGGTTGACCTCTCGCGCTGGTACGATCTCTCGCTCCGCGTGAGCGACTCGGCGCTGGCGCACCACCCGGTGATGGCGTCCTACGACAACCTGGCGGCGAGCGATGCCATCTCCAGTCTGGCGGCATCGGTCGGCGCCCAGCTCGTGCACCAGGGCCGTATCACGACGTTCGTGCCGGCACCGGAAGACTAGCCTTCGGCGAGAAAGGAGAGAGGAGAGGGTAGACAGGAGAATCACTTCTCTCCTCTCTACCCGCTCCTCTCTGCGCAGCCGCCATCGGTCTATAAGCCGGGTCCTGTCGAGCAACTCTTCGGTACGCGGTCACCCGCTCCGCCGAGTGCTCGGACGGTCATTTCTCTCGGAATGCGGTCGCCCGCATCCTCCAGCAGCCTACCCGCGGCGTCTTGATCGAGGTGGGCCACCCCTCGCCGCCTATTTGGCCTTGCTCCAGCTGGGGTTTGCCGTGCCGGGCGCGTTGCCGCGACCGCGGTGGGCTCTTACCCGCACCGTTTCACCCTTGCCTGAGCCCCCGGTCTTCTGAGGGCCATCGGCGGTCTCTTCTCTGTGGCACTTTCCGTCGCGCGGCCGCGCCTTGCGGCGTTGTCGCGTGCCCAGGCGTTACCTGGCAGCTTGCCCTACGGAGCCCGGACTTTCCTCGATCGACACTCGAGCGATCCCCTGCTCGAGCCGTGTCGCGACCGTCCGACCGACAGCGAGCCTTCGGCTAGAATATAGAGAGGCGAAAGGAGAAAGGAGAAACCACGCTCTCCTCTCACCTTTCTACCGTCTCCCCTCTCGACAGCGCCGCTGCTGACGTTGCGATGACGCCCGCCCGTACTCTAGGCGGCGATGTCGCCCCGCAGCGCGGTCTCCACGATCCTCACGCTCTACGAGCGCCAGCGCGTCGACGCGCTCAGCGTCGGACGCATCGAGGCGCTGCACCGCGACACGATCCACGAGGTGATTCGCGATGTGCGGGAGCGGCGCGCCGGTGCGGTCGTCGTCTCGGTCGCGCGCTGCCGTCTGGACGACGCGCGGCACGTCGCGCGCATGGTCCGCGAGTACCCGAGCGTGCGCACGGTCGCCCTCCTGACCGACGCCAGCGCACAGGCGCCGCACGCCGTGCTCTCGCTCGGGCAGAGCGGGGTGCGCGATCTGATCGACGCGCGCCTCCCGGAGGGGTGGCACGCTCTCCGCGAGGCTCTCGCGTACGAGCAGCGGGACGAGATTCAGGGGATCGCGCTCGCGCGGGTCGCGAGCGACCTGGCCGCCGCCGGGCTCGAAGCGCGCAGCGTCCCCAGCGCAGCCGTCGGACCCGGAGAGCCGACACGGAACTCCTCCCGCCCGGTCAGCGAAGCGTGGCGCTTCTTCGACACGCTGTTCTCCCTGCCGTCGAGCGTCACCACGGTGACGGAGCTCGCCCAATCGTGTGGCGCGTCACTCACGACGTTCGTGAGCCGCTTCCGCCGCATCCGCCTGCCGCAGCCGAAGCGGTATCTCGACATGGCGCGCCTGATTCGGGTCGCCCGGCTATTCGAGAATCGCTCCTTCACGCTGCGGCACGTGGCGTACGCGCTGCACTACTCCTCGCCCCAGGCCCTGGCGCGCAGCATCGGGGTCGTCCTCTCCCTCCGATCGACGGCGTTCCGGGAGAGATTCGATGGAACCGGGATGGTCGAGCTCTTCCGGCAACAGCTCGTCCTTCCCTACCTCGACGCGCTGCGGCGCTTCCCGCCGGTCCCACGACGATAGACGCAGCCGCAGAAGACGCAGCCATAGAGGCGGTCTTCCGCCATGGGTTTCGAGCCGTGCGAAAAACATTATGTTGCCTTCCGTGCCCCGCGATCAGCTCGAAGGGACGACGCTCGGCGGATACACCATCCGCGATTACGTGGGCGAAGGGGGGACGGCGACTGTGTACCGTGCCGACCACCCCACGCACGGCGCAGCGGCGTTCAAGCTTCTGCGGCAGAAACTCCGCGCGGACAAGACCGCGGTCGCGCGCTTCCTCCGGGAGGCGGCCTTCGGCGCGCGCGTACAGCACCCCAACGTGGTACGGACGCTCGATGTGGGTGAGGCCACGCCCGGCATGCATTTCCTTGCGATCGAGTGGGCCCCCGGGGATCTGCTCGAGCGCTACGCCAAAAAGAACACGCCCCTCTCGGCGGAGGAGGTCGCGGCGATCGTGCCCCAGATCGCCGCTGGAGTCTTCGCCGCACACCAATGCGGGATCATCCATCGCGATCTCAAACCGGACAACGTCATGTACGATCCGCTGACGCGGTCCGTGAAGCTGCTGGACTTCGGGATCGCGACCGATGCCGATGTCACGCCGGAGGACCGGCTCACACGCACCGGATTTTTCGTTGGCTCGATGATGTACGTGGCGCCCGAAGCGCTGTCGGGGGTCGTCGTCACCCCCGCCGCCGACCAGTACAGTCTCGCAACGATCGCGTATTATCTCCTCGTCGGGACACTCCCGTACGCCGCCAAGACGCCGCGCGAAATGTTCACACAGCTGCTGAGCCAGCCGCCGATTCCACTCAACAAGGCGCGGCCCGGGCTGACGTTCAGCCCCGAAGTGGAGCAGGTGTTGACCCGTGGCCTCGCGCGCAACCCCGGCGACCGCTACCCCGACGTGATCGCGTTCGCCACGGCGCTCCGCGACGCGCTTTTCGCCCAGCCCGCTCCCAGGAGTGGACTCTTCTCGAAAGTGAAAGGGCTGTTCGGAGGAAGCTGAGCCGACGGCCGCCCCGCTCCGCGTCGATCTGCGGCGATCCGCGCTAGTCGATCAGGCGGAGCGGCATCACCAGACAGAGGAACTGCGCGGGATCGTCCCATCCTTCCGGCTCGATCGTCGCCGCCTGCTCCGGACCTTTGAAGGTCAGCTTCACCTCGTCGGTCGGCAGGTACCGCAGGATCTCGAGCAGATACGACGCGTTGAAGCCGATCTCGAGCGGATCCCCGGTGTACCGGATCGCGAGCTCGTCCTGCGCTTCCCCGAGGTCGGGGGTTTGGACGCTGAAGCGCACCGACCCGGCGTTGAAGGACAAACGCACGCGGTGCGTCTGGTCCGATGCAACGATCGACATCCGCTTGAGGGCGCCCACGAGGGCGTCCTTGTCCACCACCGCGATCCGGTTATTGTCGCGCGGGATGACCTGCTCGTAATCCGGATACGGCCCCTCGATGAGGCGCGTGAACACCGCGGCCATCGGGGACCGAAAGCCCAGGTGGTTGTCTCCCCGGGCGATCTCGAGCTCTTCGGCGGGCGGAAAGAGGCGCCGCACCTGCTCGAGCGCCTTCGGTGGCACGATCAGGTCGTTCGCGCCCGCGGTCGAGCGCTCGATCGGCACCTGCATCTTCGCCAGCCGATGCCCATTCGTGGCGACCATGCGCATGTAGTCCTGGCGCAGCGCCCAGAGAACCCCGTTGAGGATCGGGCGACTCTCCTCGTTCGACACCGCAAAGGTCGTGTGCGAGATGAGCTTGTGCAGCTCCGCCGACTTGACCCGCCAGCTGTCCTCGAACCGCACGGCCGGAAAGCTGGGAAACTCATCGCGTGGGATCCCGAGCAGCTTGAATTTCGACCGCCCGCATTCGATCGTCACACGCTGCTCGTTCGCCGCGGCGATGCGCACCGGCGCGGGCAGCATCTCGCGTGCGATGTCCGTCAGCTTCTTCGCCGGGATCGTGACCGCACCGGCGATCTCGACATCAGCCGTCACCTCGGCGCTCACCGCGATATCCAGATCGGTTCCCGAGAACCGGATCCCGCGCTCTGTGGTCTCGACCAAAATGTTCGCGAGAACGGGAAGGGTCGTCTTCGTTGGCACACTGGCGGCCACCGCGGCGAGTCCTTCCTGGAGCTTCTCACGCGAAATCGTGAAACGCATTCTGGGTCCTCGACTACTGTCTCTCTATTTAAAGAATTAGACAGTAGTAGCAGTAGGGCATGTGGAAGTGTGCAAAACAACTGTAAACTACGATATAACAGGAGCTTTGCCTAGTAGGGCATACATATGTTTTCAGCACTGGTGCCTTCGAAATGTGGATAACAGCTTTGTGATATTCGGCTCCGGGATTTCTCCAGGCTTTATCCACGTAGTCCATCGAGCCCACTCCGTAGTTTCTCCACACGGACGCGGAATGCGGGGACCGTGCTGACCTCCGCGGCGACCCGCTCGAGACTGTGGATCACGGTCGAGTGGTCACGGCCGCCGAAGGCCTGACCGATCTCGACCAACTGTGCGCCCAGCAGCTCGCGGCAGAGGAACATCGCGACCTGGCGGGGCGCGGTGAGCGCCTTGGTGCGGGTCTTGGACTTGAGGCCGTCCGCCGTCACCCCCCATTCCTCGGCGACGCGCGCTTGGATCGTGTCGATGGTGAGCCCGGCGATGCCATCGGGGCTTGCCATCCCTTTGCGGCCGCCGGCGAGCGTGGCCGAGCCGCTATCGCGCAGCTTTTCGCGGAGGGCGTCGCGCGCGACCTCGAGCGTGATCTCACCCCGGTGCTTGAGGGATGCGTAGGCCAGGACCTTGATGATCGAGCCCTCCAGCTCCCGGATGTTGGAGTGTACGTGCTCGGCGATGAACCGGATGACGTCGTCCGGGATCGTCATCTCGAGATGATCGAGCTCCGCCTTGTGGCGGAGGATCGCGATGCGGTGCTCGAGCTGCGGCGCCTCGATGTCGGCGACCATTCCCCACTGGAATCGGCTGACCAACCGGCCTTCGAGTCCGCGGATCTCGGAGGGAGGGCGATCGCTCGTGAGCACGATCTGCCGGCCGGACTCGTACAGGGCATTGAAGGTGTGGAAGAATTCCTCCTGAACCGACTCTCCCTTCCCCTTCAGGAACTGGACGTCGTCGATCAAGAGCAGATCGGTTTCGCGGTAGCGGCGCCGAAAATCCGGCATCGTGCGCCCCTGAATCGAGGCGACGAGATCGTTCATGAACTGCTCCGTTCCCACGAATGTGATGCGCGTGGCCGGGATGCGGCTGACGATCTCGTGGGCGATGGCCTGCATGAGATGCGTCTTTCCGAGACCCGTGTCGCCGTAGAGGAAGAGCGGGTTATACGCCTTCCCGGGTGCCTGGGCGACGGCCTGCGCCGCCGCCGCCGCAAGCTCGTTCGACTTGCCGATGACGAAGTGGTCGAAGGTGTAGCGCGAGCTGAGAGGAGCGGGGAGATCGCCGGACCGCGGCGCGACGGCGGGCGGAGCGACGAACAGGTCCATCTGCGGCCGGTTTTTCCGCTCCTCGGTCACCTGAAACACGATGGTGACCGGGTGGCCGAGTGCGACGGGGGCGTGTCCCGCGAGAATGGGGGAGTGCTTCTCGTCGTTCCAGTCGGCGGCTAGCCGATCCGGGGTTCCGACGACGATCGTCGAGCCATCGAAGCGCAGGGCCTCGGTCGGCTCGAGCCACATGCGGAACGCCTGCTCCGAAATGTCCTGCCGAGCTCGCTCCAGCAACCGTGTCCACGCCTCAGCGGGGGACAGGGACGCGGCGGGAGACGGGACGGCAGAGGCTGGCACGATTTGACTGGGAGGGGCGCGCGGAGGGACGAGGCGGATTCGGTCATGATGTGGAAAAGTCCCGGGTCGGCCAAGCTAGGCCGTCCCGGAAGGGATGTCAAATGACCGTGGATTCGCGCTCGGCCAACTGCGCGTCGATCCCGTCGAGCGCCGCGAGAAACTCCGCGCGGGCAGCGCGTACCATCGGATTGAACGCGGCCATGTCCTCGAAGAGGATCCAACTGTCCTGCGTGACGATATCGACGATGTCCATGAGCGCATCGTGCGTCTTGGTCGAGAGCGCTACGCGCTCGATGCCGCACTGTGCCGCGCCGCGCCCGATGAAATGCGTGATGAATTGGCTGCGCGCCATCTGGCGGTCGTGCTCCTCGGGCGTGCAGTCGATGATGGAGACGCCGAGCCGCGACAACAGCTGGCGAACAAATGTGGCGGCCGCAGCATCAGCGGTACCCGCGATACCGGGGCGACCGGAGAAGGTGCAGAGCGCCAGACGCTGGCTCGCGCAGCTCACCGGCGCGGAGTCGGGGCCGAAGACCGGGTGTGTGCCGACGACGGCGACGTGCGGGAGGTGCTGGGCGAGGAGGGCGCACGGGATCAGCTTCACCGAGCACACGTCCATCGCGACCGTGGGCGCGGCGAGGAGGGGACCCGTGTCGCGGAGCGCGGCTTCGAGATGGCGGATCGGGACGGCATAGATCACCAGGGGCGAGCCGCACACACGGGCCCGTACGGCGTCGGTCGCGATCGCGGGGATGGCCGGGTCGTACAGGTAGACGCGGTGCCCGATCCGCTCGAGCTGAGCGGCGAAGTACGCGCCGAAGCGGCCGCTCCCGATGACCCCGATGTCTGGCGTATCCATGCGCTATACAGCTGGAGTCTATCCCGCTCGGTCGGCGCAGGCGAGGGCCATCACGCGTCCCCGCGGTCACGCGCGCACGGCCACGACGTGGCATGAACTTCGCTTCCAGCCGAGTGGGAGGAGTCCATGCCGAATCGCCGCAATGATGCACCCAAGGGCCGTAAGGCCGCCGCTACCCGGAAGAGCGCACAGCCGCACCCGTCGGCCGAGTCGATGCCGGAGGGGACGGTCAGCCAGCATAAGACCGAGCACGAGAGCGGATACGGCGGAAAGAAGGACAAGCCGAAAGTGAGCTCGGACCAGCGCCCCGGGACCTAAGGGTCCCGCGCGGCTCCGGAGGCGCCGTTCCCGAGGCGCCGTTCCCGAGGCGCGGTTCCCGTTGCAATAACTCCTGAGCCGGCCTACGTTAGTCGGCTATGGGAAAGCCCACTTACCGCCCCCGGAACAAGCGCCGAATCCGGACTCACGGGTTTCGCGCTCGGATGGCGACACGTTGGGGTCGACAAACCCTNNTGGCTTCCATCGAAATACGCCGGAGGGGCGTAACCCCCCCGCATTCGTACCCGCGAAGCCATCGGATCACGCGCGGCGATGCTATCATGGCCGTGCGACAGACCGGGGCCCGCATTCGTGTGCAACACCTCGATGTGCGTAGCGCTCCGTCGCCCGGCGGGCATCCGAGGGTCGGCGTCATCGTTCCGCGCTACAACCATTCGGCGGTCGATCGCAACCGGCTCAAGCGGCGGATCCGCGAGTTGACCCGAACGCACCTCCTCCCCGTGCTTCCCCCCGTCGACCTCATCATTCGTGCCCTGCCGTCGGCGTACGAGGCGTCCTTCGCTGCCCTCGCTGCCCAGATCGACCGGGCAGCGGGGATCCTATGCGCCGCCTCCTGAACCGCTCTCTGAGCCGCGCTCTGATCGGTGTCGTGCGCCTCTATCAGGTTGCGCTCTCGCCCTTGCTACCAGCCTCCTGCCGGTATACCCCCAGCTGTTCCGTGTATGCCATCGAAGCACTCGAGCGATACGGCGCGGCGCGCGGCAGCTGGCTCGCAGTGCGCCGGATCGGGCGCTGTCACCCGTTTCACGCGGGTGGGTATGACCCGGTGCCATAGATGACCCCTTCGATGACACATTCGATGAGCAACTGGCGATGATGGATCGTCGTATGCTATGGGCGCTCGCGTTGTCCGCGGTCGTCGTCCTCGTCACGCAACTGCTCTTTCCGGCTAAGCG